>CAMDNO010000054.1 GCA_945902955.1 Porphyromonas cangingivalis | reverse complement strand
ATTTCGGCAATTTTGGTAGTATATGCTTCCCACGGAATGCGCCAAAAGCCTTTCAGCCAAATTTTATGACCATCAGCTAACGAGTTTTTCCAACGCTCGGCCCGTTTTGTTCCATCCAAATCCAATTCATTTGTGCCATCTTTGTCGGTTGGTTTACCACCCATGCCATAATGAAATGTAACTATATCTTTCGAACCGTTACAGGTTGTCCAGCCGGGTTCGTTTGTTCCACGAAAGCTCTCATCCAAGTTCGGCCATTGAGCATTGGGCTGACGAATATCATTGGCAAAAAAATCAAATAAAGTCCAGTTGATAAATTTATCGGCAAAAACGGATGCATTTTTTACACCCAAAGCCGTAATATCCAATTCACGTAGCTTTTCGGGTTTAATAGAAGGATGAACACGTTTAGCAGCTTCTTTTCCAATTGCTTTCCATGCTTTGGAGTCTATCATTTTACCATTAAACAGCGAAACTTGTTCGTTGTTGTAAGCGCGATAAATAATTGGTTTGCTGGCAGTACCATTGTCCGAAGCATTAAAAGTCAATGTTGTTGCTAGTTCGTACCGACCGCCACGTAACCATACTGTAATGCCTTTTTCGGGTAAGTTGTTGCCCTTATTCAACTCACGAATATACGATTGTGCTTTGGCTATGGTTTTCCATGGTTTCTGAACCGAACCATCATTGTCATCATTGCCAGTAGGCGAAACATAAAGCGCTAATCCGGTTTTAATTTCGGGACCCCAACCGAGTTCAGGTTGTGCAGCTTTTAGATTAGTTGTAATAAAAAATAAGAAAATAAGCGCTTTGAAAAAGCTGGATGTGTTTGTTTGCATAGTAATTTGTTTTTAAAAATATCACGTTACAAAATTAGAGTTATATCAGACTAAGGAATGCGATTTTTGTTTCAAATAAAAGAATAATTGTATCAATCGCTTTAATCTGAAGTAGAATAAGGCTCAAAAACAAAAATCTTTGTATATATTTGCATTCAAACCCCGCAACAAAATCTGATACATGCGTTTGAGAATACTGACTCTAACATTATTATTTGTTATAATCCACTGTTTTTCAGCAGAGGACGATAATTTTCAGTTTAGCAATCTATCTGTAAAAGAAGGACTTTCGCAGAATACGGTTATTCGAATTTTGCAGGATAGTAAAAACTACATGTGGTTCTGTACGCGCGATGGTCTTAATCGTTACGATGGAACATCGTTCAAAATTTATCGCGCATCACTTACCGACGAAAACAGCATTAGTAGCAGCGATGTAACTTCAATTGCCGAAACCAAAAATGGTGGATTCTGGATTGGCACACATCATGGTTTGAATTACTTCGACCCAAAAACAGAGAAATTTAAGCGCTATTTTCATAATGAAAAAGATAAATCTTCAGTTTCGAGCTTGGCTATCAAGCATTTATTAAACGATAAATTAGACAACACCTGGATTGGAACTACCAAAGGATTAGATGTTTATCAGAAAAACACCGACAATTTCAAACACATTTATAAAAACGATGCCATTATTTGGCTAATTCAGCGGGCTGAAGGGAATATTTGTTTTGCATCCGTACGCGATGGCCTTTTTATTTATGATGTAAAGGCTAGTAAATTAAGCAATTATCCACTTCCTGCCAACGATTATATTTATACGCTTTTCGAAGATTCCAAACACACGCTTTGGGCTGGCATGTGGTCGAATAGTTTAAAAAAATTCAATCCCGACACCAAAACATTTGAACAAATTCCGCTGAAAATGCGGAATGGCGCATCGTTCGACCACGAGCAAATTGGATACATGGTAGAATATAAGCCGGGCTTTTTGATGCTGGCTACCCGTAAAGGATTATTGATATATGACATTAAAAATAAGACAGTTACACAACAACTCAATATCCGAAACGGACAGTTGAAGGACGAAAAAGTAATTACGCTTTACAAAGATAAAAGCGGTAGTATTTGGGTAGGAAGCTGGAATGGAGGCATCGATTTTTACAGTAAGTACAGCAATTATTTTAATCAGATAACTCCGATTGTTTCTGGTAAAGAAAAAATTGGTTGTATAAATTCCGTTACCGAAATTGGCGGAATAATCTGGCTGGGAACTGATAATGGATTGATTACATACAATCGGAAAACCAATAGTTATCAGGAGATTAACACGGGCGTAAATTCAACATTTAACGAAGTGAAATTTATTTACCGAGATAACGATAAACTCTGGGTTAGCATTTATGCAGGCGGACTTCACGTTTTAAATCTGCAAACAAAACGAATTGAACGCTCCATTCCTAACTTCAATTATGGCTATGTAAAAGCCATGACGAAAGATGCTGCCGGGAATTATTGGATTGCCACCGGCACCAACGACCCTTTTCTTATGTTTAATCCTGCTACAAATCAGTTCCAAAAACGCTTTGCCATAAAAGGTTCGAAACAACTTTTTATGCCTGTAAATGTGCAGGATGTTTTGCTGGATAAAGAACAAACGGTATGGGTTGGAACGCGCTCGGACGGTTTATATCGCTATAATTTCAGAACGAAAGAATTACAACATCTACAGGCAACTCCAGATAGCAATTCGCTCAGCAACAGTCATGTTAGTGCTATTTTCAGAGACTCGAAACAACAACTTTGGGTGGGAACTTATGGAGGTGGACTCTGTTTATACAACGAAAAATCAGGGAAATTTAAAACTTTTAATCATAAAAATGGATTATTGAACGATGCCGTTTGTGGCATTATGGAAGATACCGATGGTTCGCTTTGGATTTCGACACTCGAAGGGATTTCGCATTTTAATCCGTCGAAAAAAGTGTTCGACAATTACACAAGCAGTAATGGTTACCCAGTTCAGGAAACTGTAACGCACGCCTCTATGCGCCTGAGTGACAATTCGTTTATCGTTGGTGGCGTCAACTCGTTTGTGCTGTTTAACTCCAATCGGATTGTAAAAAATCCCATCGTTCCCAATGTGGTTATCAGCAAATTTAAAGTGTGGGCCGATAACGTGTCGGACAATGCATCGACAACCGAATCTGTTTTTCCGGATAAAAAGGTTGAACTGAAGTACTATCAGGCTGCGTTTACCATTTATTTTGCAGCTTTGAATTACGTTTTCCCCAACAAAAACCAGTATGCCTATATGCTCGAAGGGTTTGATAAAAACTGGAATTCGGTTATCAACGAGCGTTCTGCAACTTATACAAATATCCCTCCGGGCACGTATACTTTTAAGGTAAAAGCATGCAACAACGATGGCGTTTGGAACGAAGAAGGTACTTCTTTCGAAATACACATTTTACCACCACCCTGGAAAACATGGTGGGCATATCTCATTTACACACTGTTGATTATATCTATTTTGGGTGGTTTTATTTATTATATTCTGAATAAACAACAGCTCGAAACAGATATTACCATTAAGCAAATAGAACAACGAAATTTGGAGGATAACCACCAAATGCGCGTGCGGCTTTTCACCAATTTCTCGCACGAATTACGCACTCCACTCACGTTGATTATTGGCCCTTTGAATGAAATTCTGTCGAAAGTAGAATTACCCGAGTGGTTGCGACCCAAATTAGAACTGATTTTTAAAAATGCCCAACGCTTGCTTTGGTTAGTAAACCAGCTCATGGATTTCCGTAAACTAGAATCGGGTTTTATGAAACCCAACGTATCGCAGGTTGATTTTAATCTGTTTATCGACGATATTGTGTTATCTTTCAAAGAATTGGCTACAACTAAAAACATTAATCTGACGTTCGAAAATAAAAATAAAAATATCGACACATGGTTTGACCCAATTTTGGTTGAAAAAGTGTTCTTCAATTTGTTATCGAATGCATTTAAACATTCTGTCGAAAATGGCGAGGTGAAAATTCAGGTAACTGAAATCCCTGCCTTGAATATTAAGGATTATACAAATGCTATTTTCCCGACTAAAGGTGCATTACTCATCGAAATTTCGGATAATGGAAATGGCATTGAAAACAGTGAACTGGAAAAGATTTTTGAACCATTTTATCAGGCACACAACCACGAAGGAGTCAATATTTACGGTACTGGCATCGGCTTAAATCTTTGTAAAAGCATTGTTGAGTTGCATTTAGGAAAAATATGGGCCGAAAGTGAAATTAGCAAAGGTTCAACATTCAAAATTTTGTTTCCGTTGGGTAACGAGCATTATTCTTCTGACGAACTATCGAACTTGAAAACAGTGGAACACGACCGTTCAATCATTGTAGATTTACCTGATAATCAGGCGGAAATTACAAAAGGAACAACGCTGGAAGAATTGAAGAAAAAAGAAAATTTCACGGTGTTGGTGGTCGAAGATAATGAAGATGTGCGGAGCTATGTAAAATCGCTTTTAATCGAAAATTATCGAATTATTGAGGCCGAAGATTGTTTAATTGGCTGTAAAATGGCGGTCGAATTTGTGCCTGATTTAATTATAAGTGATATAATGACGCCAAACATGAGTGGTATTGAGCTTTGTAACAAATTGAAAAACAACGAAGTAACCGACCACATTCCAATCATTTTACTTACAGCACTTTCGGGAATAGAGCAGGTAAAAGAGGGATTAAATTCTTTGGCCGACGATTATATTGTAAAACCATTTAATCCGGAATTATTGCAACTACGTGTAAATAACCTTATTAGCATTCGTCGTCGCATCCGAAATTCGTTTAACAAAAACAGTGTTTATGCCAACATTAACACGGAACTTCCATCGGCCGAAGATAAATTCATTACAAAGGTTTTCGATTATATCAAAAAGAATATTGATAATCCCGATTTGCGCATCGACTCGTTTAGTCAGGATGTGGGCATGAGTCGCGTACAATTTTACCGAAAAATAAAGTCGATAACCGGCAAAACTCCAAGTTCATTGATTCTCGAAATCCGTATGCACGCAGCATCGGATTTAATTAAAAAAACCGATTTGAATATCAACGAGATAGCCTATCAGGTTGGATTCAACGACTCATCGTATTTTGGTAAATGTTTCAAAACTTATTACGGCGTTACTCCTGGTGAATACGTATAACTTGCAAGTTAATAACCACCTTCTGAGTTTCATAATACACACGGAGTCTATCCATTTCATATCTATTTATAGAAAATAACTATCAGAGTATTTATAAAACCTTTCCAACAATTTTTGCTGAAGTTCTGTTTATATGTTGTAACATGCAATTATAAAAAAACAAATTAAAAACAACAAAAATTAGATTTATGAAAACAGTAAAAATGATAGCAATGCTTTTGGTAGCAGGAACTTTTGCATTATCGGCACAAAAAATGGACATTAAACCCTCCGATGCAGTTGTAAAATGGACAGGTAATAAAATTGGCGGCGCTCACAACGGCGAAATTAAAGTGAAAAGTGGAACTTTAGAATTGAAAGATGGAAACATTGTAAAAGGAAATGTTGTAATTGATATGAAATCAATCACTTGCAAAGACATTGACAATGAAACGTATAACAAAAAATTAGTCGACCACCTCAATTCAGACGACTTTTTTGGAGTAGAAAAATTTCCAACCGCTACTTTTGCTATAACCAAAGCAGCTAAATTTACGAATGGAAAAGCTACCGTTTCGGGCTCATTAACCATTAAAGGCAAAACGGAACCCATTTCGTTTGAAGTATCGAAACTGAACAACGTTTACTCAACACAATTAAAGGTTGACCGCTCGAAATTTGACGTACGCTACGGTTCAAATTCGTTTTTTGACAACTTGGGCGACAAAGCAATTGAAAATATATTTATACTTGATATTCAGCTTACTGCAAAGTAAAAATCAGCAATAGAAATTCTAAACGAAGTGGTAGTTTCACATTAGGTGAGGCTACCACTTTTTTTTGTTGATTAAAACAAAAAACGGCATAAAAAAAACAGTTATAAGGAAAGCTATTAATTCGGTATATATTAGCTGTTTAAATAACAGAATGTAAATTTTTATTCCTTTAATCGCTCTTTTATATTTTTAAATATGTTTTTAGGGCTTCTACATATTCTTCGAAAGCCACAACTCCTTTTTCGGTAATTTTGCAGACTGTACGCGTACGTTTTCCTAAAAAACCTCTTTCAACAATTAGGTAGCCAGCTTCGGAAAGTTTATCAATTTGAACACTTACATTTCCTGCTGTGGCGCCTGTTTTTTCTCTAATATAAACAAAATCAGCCTCCTCTACCGACAATAATATCGACATTATTGCCAGCCTGAGTTCGGAGTGTAGCAGTTGATTTAATTCCTTAAACATTCCGTTTGATTTTAGAAAGTATATGCCCCGGAATTATCATCATAAATACAAATAAAAAACCAAATACCAGAATTTTCTCGTTGCCATTAATCAGAAATAAGGCCGCACTACTCAAAATTCCGAATATACCACTAATGGTTATTAATTTTGAATTTATAATAATTCCCGTTATTGTAGTGCAAATTGCCATTAACAAAACCATAATTGATAGCACCGGTATTTGAACAAAAAAAGCACCGATTGCTGTTAAAACACTTGCAATTCCATTTACCAGCCAAACTGTTCTGATAATTTGTACTATTTGATTGGTAGTTTTTGATTCCTTTTTTTGGGTAGAAAAGCGCATTCCACTGTATCCAATTATAGGAATTAAAAACCACAATAAATGGAAATAATAATTTCCGGTTTTCAAAATCAAAAAATAAATCAGTAAAGACAAGATAAAGGTTGTATATCCAAAAACCAAAAATGGTTTACTGCTTCCACCTTCAAATCTTTCTTTTGTTCTCAAAATCATTTGTGATATAAGCTCAAGGCTTTCTTTTTCATTCAAAATTTTCTCATTCATACTTCTTGTTTTATTTATTAATACTAATTCAATTTCGATGCAAATATAAATAGGTTTATAATACAAACCTATTTATATTTAAAGTTTTAATATTTGATAACATTTACAATGACTTTGCTGTAAATAGTTAATTTTAAACAGATTGTTGAAAAAATTCCGATTGCTATCGAAACCAACTTGCATTTTACAATTCACTATCAACATTTCAAACCCACTGATAATTCAGTCTGTTTATTCTAATGTGATAAAATCTCAATATCAAAATCATTGTTCAAAATGAAAAAATACATGTCATATTATTCCATTTTTTTACTATCTTTGTTGTACATTTTGAATTAAACAAAAGAACTTACAACTCTTAAAACATGACACAAAAACCTGAAATTAAATTATTTGATGAAAAATTAGTTCGTACCTTATGGGACGACGAACAGGAGAAGTGGTATTTCTCCGTTGTGGATGTGGTGGAAGTACTCACTGACAGCCCGAATCCACGCAAGTATTGGAGTGTATTAAAAAATAGACTTCTAAAAGAGGGTAGTCAGTTGACTACAAATTGTAGTCAACTGAAAATGCTTTCGCGTGATGGAAAGTATTATAAAACAGATGCCCTTGATACAGAGCAACTTTTCCGACTAATTCAGTCTATTCCATCTCCAAAAGCTGAACCTTTCAAAATGTGGCTGGCACAAATTGCCAAAGAACGCTTAGACGAATTGCAAGACCCTGAACTGACTATCGACAGAGCTTTATTGCAATATAGGCAGTTGGGATATTCGGATAATTGGATTAATCAACGCTTAAAAAGCATTGAAATACGTAAAGATCTGACGGATGAATGGAAAAGACATGGTTTGGAGGAAGGCGTGCATTTTGCAACATTAACCGACATAATCTACAAAACATGGGCTGATAAATCGGCAAAAGAATATCGTCAATACAAAGGCTTGAAAAAAGAAAATTTGCGGGATAACATGACAAATACTGAGCTGGTATTAAATATGTTGGCCGAACTTTCTACAAAAGAAATATCGGAAGCAAAGCAGCCCGAAACAATAGAAGAACATATAAAAGTAGCGCATCAAGGTGGTTCGGTAGCTCGAAATGCCCGCAAAGAACTCGAAAAACAAACAGGGAAATCAGCAATTTCGCCCTTAAATGCAAAACAAGTATTACAAAGTGGTAAAAACAAACAATTAGAAATAACTGAATAAAAACAACACAATACAATGAAAATCAAAACATTATTTTTAAGCTTACTAATTACAGGATCAGCAATGGCACAAGAAAAAATTATGCTTTACCCCAACGGGGCAGCCGAAAGTAACGAACTTACCGTAGCCGAGAGTTTTCGCGACCCTGAATTTATTATGAACATTAGCGAACCACGAATGCTGGCTTTTCCGGCTGATAAAGCAAAGGCAAACGGAGCAGCCGTATTAATTTGTCCCGGAGGTGGTTATGGTGGCGTTTCGCAGATAAAAGAAGGTTCTGAATTTGCAAAATGGTTCAACGAAATGGGCATTTCGGCATTTGTACTTTACTACCGAATGCCAAACGGACATCACGCCATTCCGCTAAAAGATACACAAACTGCATTTTCGATTATTCGCAGCCGCGCAAAAGAATGGAAAATTAAGAAAAACAAAATCGGCATTATGGGCTTTTCGGCTGGCGGCCATTTGGCGTCCACTTTCGGAACGCATTTTAAAACGAAAGCCGAACGTCCTGCGTTTATGCTTCTGGGATATCCCGTTGTAACAATGGATAAAGCAGTTACGCATGGTGGTTCACGCTATAATTTATTAGGCAAAAACCCAAGCGATGAATTAGTGAAACTGTATTCGAACGAACTTCAAGTTACTAAAAAAACACCTCCGACTTTTATTGTTCATGCTAAAGACGATAGCGCAGTACCAATTGCTAATAGCGAAAATCTGAAAAAAGCGTTAGAAGCTCATAATGTGCCCGCAAAACTGGTACCATACGACAAAGGCGGACATGGTTTTGGTATGCGTCCACGCGGAATACCTGCCGACATCTGGCCCGAAGAGTTGAGAAGTTGGATGAAAGAAATGGGGATAATTTGATGTGATGATGAGATGATGTGGTGATGTGATGATGTGATGATTTGGTGATGTGATGATGAGATGATGAGAGAAATGGTAAATTGTAAATGAATAAATAGTAAATGCATTATGGGCGAAGCCATATCTTTATTAAGCGAATTAATTGCTATTGAGTCGTTTAGTCGCGAGGAGAAGCAGGTAGCCGATTTTCTGGAACGTTATCTGGAAGAGCGCGGTTATGTTGTTTCGCGCAGCGGAAATAATATCTGGTTGATGAGTCCGGGATTTGAACCTTCGCGCCCAACAATTTTGCTTAATTCGCATATCGACACGGTTAAACCCGTAGCCGGTTGGGTGCGCAATCCGCTTTTAGCAACTATTGAAAATGGACGATTATATGGACTAGGAAGCAACGATGCAGGTGCGAGTGTAGTCAGTTTACTTTATGCGTTTATGCATCTTTCGGCACAACCACAATCCTACAACTTGATTTTTGCAGCTACTGCCGAAGAAGAGGTTTCGGGGAAAAATGGTATTGAAAGTTTATTGAGAGAATTACCAAAAATTGATTTTGCCATGGTGGGCGAACCGACCGAAATGCATGCCGCAGTGGCCGAAAAAGGATTGATGGTGCTCGATTGCACTACTTTTGGGAAAGCGGGACATGCCGCGCGAAACGAGGGTGAAAATGCCATATACAAAGCACTTCAGGATATTCAATGGTTTCAAAACTATGAATTCGAAAGAGTATCGGAATTGCTTGGACTGGTAAAAATGTCGGTTACGCAAATAAATGCCGGAACGCAACACAATGTAGTACCCGATAAATGCAGTTTTGTGGTAGATGTGCGTAGCAATGAGCTTTATAGCAACGACGAAATACTTTCGATTGTAAAGCAACATGTTTCGTGCGAAGTGTCTGCGCGCTCAACTCGTCTAAGTTCAACGGCAACACCAATTGAGCATCCGGTTGTAAAACGAGCTATAGAAATGAACCGTACCATTTACGGTTCCCCTACCCTATCCGACCAAGCATTGATGCCGTTTGCAAGTGTAAAAATGGGCCCCGGAAAATCCGAACGTTCGCATACGGCTGACGAATTTATTTTTACAGCAGAAATAGAAGAAGCTATTCAATTGTATATTAAACTATTGGATGGGATACAATTATAAATTCATCCAATTTCATTGCAAC
This sequence comes from Porphyromonas cangingivalis, assembly GCA_945902955.1. Lineage (GTDB taxonomy): Bacteria > Bacteroidota > Bacteroidia > Bacteroidales > Paludibacteraceae > Paludibacter. The sequence continues at coordinate 12,504 of CAMDNO010000054.1, read as the reverse complement.
GAAGCTTTAAACTTTTTGTAAAATAACAAAAATGTGATTGCAAAAACAATAGACGATAATCCGTCGGAAACAGGCATGGCAGCCCACGCACCGCTTAAACCAAAAATAGGCGGTAAAATAATTACGGCAGGAATTAGAAAAATAAACTGACGCGTAAGGCTTAATGCTATTGACATTTTAGCTTTTCCGATGGATTGAAAAAAGTTAGAAATCACTATTTGAAAGCCAATAAGCGTGAACATCATCACCGAAATGCGCTGGCCTTGGGCTGCAATCCGTTGAAGTGATTCGTCGCTCGTAAAAAGCGAAGCAACTTGAAGCGGAAAAAATGTACCAATAACGAATCCTAAGGTCGAAAGAATAGTGCCTGCCACGGCTGCATATTTGAGCGTTGAAAACATACGATGATAGTTTTTTGCGCCATAGTTAAAGCCAATAATTGGTTGCGAACCTTGGTTGAGCCCAATGATAAACATGATAACCAACATGTTGATACTGTTAATAATACCATAAGCACCAATAGCCAAATCACCACCATATTTGAGCAGAGTACCATTGAAAAGCACCACTACAAAGCTGGATCCAATTTGCATACTAAAAGGCGAAAGTCCGATACTGATTATCGACCAAATAATTTCTTTTTCGAGTTTTAAATTGCTGAAATGAAACCGAATGGGTGTTGTTTTGAGCAAGAAATGACTGCCTCCATTTATAGTTCCAACAAGATAAGAAATAACAGTTGCAATGGCTGCACCTTGAATTCCCCAGTGGAAAACGAAAATAAAAATTGGGTCGAGAATAAGATTAACAACTGCACCTAACAATATGTTATACATGGCCTTACGTGGATGACCCGAAGCACGCATTATATTATTCAGACCAAAATACAAAGCAGTAAGTACTCCCGCAGGTACAATAATAATCATGTAATCGTAGGCATACCGAATGGTATTATCGGTGCCACCAAACAAGCGTAGCAGGTCGTTCATAAATAGGAGCGACAACAAAACGACCGTTCCCGAAATTAAAAAAGTAAGCGTTATGGCATTTCCAAGAATTTTTTCGGCCTTTTGAGGATTGTTTTCGCCCAGCGTGATGGAAATACGCGATGCAGCACCAGCCCCTATTAGCATACCAAATGCCAAAAGTACTATCATAAAAGGGAAAGTAAGTGCCAGTCCTGAAATTGCTAAAGGACCAACGCCCTGCCCAATAAAAATGCGGTCGACGATATTATACAGCGACATCACCACTGTACCTACCATAGCAGGCAAAGTGTACTTCCAAAGTAGCTTTGCAATGCTTTCGGAAGCTAACTCATTTTCGGGGTTAATGCTTTTTTGTTGCATTATAACAGTCTCTACAAATAGGTTCGTACTCGGACATTTCGCCAAGCAGAACGCGCTTTTCGCTTGCCACAAGCCTATGCGAAACATAAGCCAGCGCGCCACATCGAACACAAATAGCATGAACTTTAAAAACATCTTCGGCCACGGCACACAAGGCAGGCATAGGCCCAAATGGCACACCACGGAAATCCATATCCAAACCGGCAATAATAACTCGTATTCCCTGATCGGCCAATTTGGTGCAAACTTCTACCAATCCTTCGTCGAAAAATTGTGCTTCGTCGATACCAATAACATCTACCTCGCCCGAAAAAAGCAAAATGCTTCCCGACGAATCAACTGGTGTGGAACGAATGGCAGTACGATCGTGCGAAACGACTTCGTCAGCCGAAAAGCGAGTATCTATTTTTGGTTTAAAAATTTCGACACGTTGCTTAGCAAATTGCGCTCGTTTGAGGCGGCGAATAAGTTCTTCGGTTTTGCCCGAAAACATGGAACCGCAAATAACTTCGATGCTTCCACGTTTTTGTTGTATAGGATGGTTTTTTTCGGAATAAATCATGATAATTGGCAGAAAATAAGTTTGTATTTTTTTCGTTAATCTAATGAATATTGTAACTTTACAGCCGATTTGGAAAAATAGGACTGCAAAGGTAAAAAAATATCACGCTAACAATCTATTTTTATAAAAAAAAAGATATGAACAGAAAATTATTAGTTACACTGCTTCACAAAAACATTGAAGAACTGTCAATGATTACCGAAGGATTTTTAGAGATGAATGCTTATCCGCAGGCAATTATTCAGTTAGCAAAACGTAAAACAGAAGATATTCAGCTAATTATCGATCAACTTACTGAAAGTACAACGGAAATAGAGCCTAAAACGACTACTAAAGTTGAAATAATGGATGAGCCAACAATTGATTTACAAGAATCTTTGGTGGTGAATGAATTGGAGGTAGAGATTAAATTAGAAAATATTGAAGTTGAAGAACCGATATTGGAAGAAATTAAAGTAGAAATACCTCTACAAAATGAAGTTTTGGAAGAGCAAACTGAAAGTAGCATCGAATCCTTGGAAATTACTCCTGAAGTGGAGATTTCTGAAATTTCGGGAAATGAAATTGAAGAGATTATTATTAAAGAAGTTATTCCGGAAGAGATTATTGAGCAACAAGCTATTGAGCAACTAATTCCGGAGCAGGAAGTTGTTGAGCAAGAAATTGTTATGCAAGAAGTTGTTGAAGAAGAGGTTATTGAAGAAGAAGTAATTGAGCAAGAAGTAATAAAAGAGGAGACAATAATTACTCAACTAACTGAGGTGGAAGAGAAAAGCGACTTTTCGGAGACTACACAAACTACCGAAACAGTAGTTACCGAAGTTAAAATACATACGGAGGAGCTTAGAAAAGTAACCATCGCCGACCGCATTGCAAATCAATCGACTTCACGCAACGAGAAGCTTTCGCATATCGACAATTCGTTGAGTACAAGTATTGCCAATAAAAAAATTACAGACATTAAACAAGCTATCAGCATTGGTGACCGCTTTCGTTTTCAGCGTGAACTTTTCAAATCAAATGGTGAAGATATGAATAAAACGCTCACTTACCTGAATCAACTTGCAACCTTAGACGAAGCAATGTCGTTTTTAAAATCAAAATATGGTTGGGAAAATGGCGCAGAAGCTGTGGTTGATTTTTATCAAATAGTAAAACGAAAATATGTATAGCTTAAAAAATTGACATTATTCAAAATTCTACAGCTACAATGAAAAGTGAAATTATTATTTATCAACCCAATGAACTTGCTTCACATATAGAAGTAAGGATTGAAGATGAGACTGTTTGGTTGAATCGTCAACAAATTTCAACTCTTTTTGGTCGGGACATAAAAACGATTGGTAAACATATTAATAACGTTTTTTCGGAAGGAGAATTGGTTAAAGAAGTGGTTGTCGCAAAATTTGCGACAACCACTCAACATGGTGCTATCAAAGGGAAGACGCAAACGATAAGCGTTGATTATTACAATCTTGACGTTATTATTTCGATAGGATATCGTGTTAAGTCGAAACAAGGTACGCAATTTCGAATCTGGGCAACTAAAATATTGAAAGACTACCTCCTGAAAGGCTATGTTTTAAATCAACGGATAAACAGGATAGAAAATACGGTTGAAAATCTTGTCGAAAAAGTGAATGAAATTGATTTACAAATAAAAAGCAATTCTCTTCCAACCCAAGGTGTATTTTTCGACGGGCAGGTATTTGATGCTCACCTACTTATTTCTAAGATAATCCGCTCAGCAAATCAAAATATCGTATTGATTGATAATTATATAGATGAAAGTATATTAATTCATTTAGCAAAAAAAAACAAAGAAGTTAGTGTTTTGTTACTTACAAAAAATGTAACAAAACAATTAGCTTTAGATGTGCAAAAAGCAAACGAACAATATGGAAATTTCAAATTAGGAATATTTGATAAATGCCATGATCGCTTTTTGATAATTGATCATAATGAAGTGTATCATATAGGGGCTTCACTCAAAGATTTGGGTAAAAAATGGTTCGCATTTTCCAAATTAGATAAAAGTTCAGTAGAAAGTATTTTAAAATCAATTACTGATTTAACTAAATCAAATGTCGCTTAAACTTATCAAAAAAAGATAGGTAAATTTTCAATTTCAAAAAATATGTATAGACAACTTACTGATAAAGAGATAGCAACACTAACCGTTTATGGCTGTTCGGCCGAAAACTGGAAAGAAGTGGAAGTCGCCGACGATTTTTCGCCGACATTTTTCAGCAATGTGTATTTTTCGGGTAAAAACAAATTGGGAACCTACAAAAAGGTATTTGATTTGGCTGGTGGTTTTAAAAAACACGCCGGCATAAACAATTGTTGCTTACACAATTGCGAAGTTGGCAACGATGTGTTTATTGATAAAATTCAAAACTACATAGCCAATTATAAAATCGACGAAGGTTCGTATATCGAAAATGTAAATTTGATGGTCGTAGAGGGTATTTCTAATTTTGGAAATGGCTTAAAAGTACCCGTAATGAATGAAGGCGGCGGTCGTGAAATACCAATTTTCGACGAGCTTTCAGCTCCATTGGCCTATATACTAACACTTTATCGTCACCGACCCGAATTAATTCATAATTTGCAGACATTAATCGACAACTATGCAGCATCTGTAAGTTCGAAAATAGGCTCTATTGGCAAAAATGTTCGAATAGTAAATTGTGGCAGCCTGAAAAATGTTCGAATTGGAGATAATGCTCGTATCGAAGGAGCTTCCATGCTCGAAAATGGCACTATCAATAGCAATACTGAGGCGCCGGTAGAAATAGGCACAGGTGTTATCTGCACCGATTTTATTATTAGCTCGGGCGTGTCGATAACAGACTCTACGCTTGTTTCGCGCTGTTTTATTGGTCAGGGATGTATTTTGGGGAAACATTTTTCGGCTTTAGACTCACTGTTTTTTTCGAACTGCCAAGGAATGCACGGCGAAGCAACTGCCATATTTGCAGGCCCTTACACCGTTTCGCATCATAAATCTACACTTTTGTTGGCGGGTATGTTTTCATTTCTAAATGCCGGTAGCGGTTCCAACCAAAGCAATCACATGTATAAACTTGGTCCTATCCATCAAGGCGTATGCGAACGGGGCTCCAAAACAACGAGCGACTCTTATCTTTTGTGGCCTGCTCGGGTTGGCGCTTTTACATTGGTTATGGGACGACATTACAAACATTCGGACACTTCGGATTTGCCTTTTTCGTACCTAATCGAAAATGCTACCGAAAGCTTTCTTGTACCTGGTGTAAACCTACGAAGCGTAGGCACTGTGCGCGATGCTCAAAAATGGCCAAAGCGCGACAATCGCAAGGATAGTCATAAAATTGACCCCATAAACTTCAATCTATTAAGCCCTTACACCATTGGTAAAATGATGAAAGGTGTGGAAGTACTTACCAATTTAAAGCAAATAGCGGGCGAAACAACCGAGATTTATACCTATCAAAATTGCAGTATTAAAAACTCGTCGCTCCGACATGGATTGGAATTATATACTATTGCCATCAATAAGTTTTTGGGAAATTCGCTTATTTCGCGCGTGCAAAAAACGAATTTTAGTAATCTCGACGAACTGCGAAACTGTTTAGAGCCTGACTTTGAAATGGGTAGTGGCGAATGGATTGACCTTTCGGGACTTTTAGCACCAAAGAAAGTAATTGATGTCCTTTTGCAGAATATTGAATCTAACACATTTTCGTTACACGAAATTCAAACCCAACTTGAAAAAATTCATGCCGAATATTACGACTACGAATGGACTTGGGCAAAAGAAAAATTAGAACTAAGTTGGGGAAAATCCATAGCTGAAGTAAGTCTGGTAGATTTAATTGAGACTATCGAAACTTGGAAATCGTCGGTCGTAAAATTAGATAAACTGATTTATAGCGACGCTCAAAAAGAATTCAACCTCAATTCGAAAACCGGTTTCGGAGTTGATGGCGATGAGGCTCAGAAACATCAGGATTTTGAATCGGTGCGAGGGAGTTTCGAAAGTAATCCGTTTGTGCTCGAAGTACAAAATCATATTAAAAACAAAACTGATTTGGGAAATCAAGTGATAGAAAGATTGAAAGGCGGTTTGTAGAGTTAATAAAGTTCGTAAATTATTTTTAAATTAATGATTGAAATAAAAAAACACAGTTACATTTTAATAATTTCATTGCTTTTATTATCGTGTAAATCGCAAAAAATAGCAGGGATAAGTATTCCTCAAAAGGCTACGCTAAGCGAAGATGAGCAAACTCGTTTTTCCACTTTTTTTTACGAAGGAATCCGTCAGAAAGAAGATAGAAAGTATGATCAGGCGCTCGAAACTTTTAGAATATGCGAACAAATGGACTCTACCGATGGCGGACTGCAATCGGAATTAGGACAACTTTATACAGTTATCGGCAAAGCAGAAATGGCTCTAAAAGCTACCAAAAAAGCTTATGAGAGCAATCCTTCCAATTGGTGGTACAATCTGAATCTAATTTCGCTCTATGCTGCTCTAAAACAAAATGATAAAGCGTTGGACATTGCTTATAATTTAGAAAATTATTATCCCGAAAAAGAAGAAGTTTATCAGATTCAGAATTCGCTTTACAAAGAAACGAAGCAATTTGAGAAAGCTATTGAAGCTTTAGATAAATTGGAACGAATAGCAGGTGTGGATGGTGCCATTTCGATGGATAAATTTAATTTGTATTTGCAACTCAAGCAAAACAAAAAAGCCATTGCCGAAATTGATAAATTATCGGCTAAATTCCCATCGGATATGCGCTACAAAGTGCTACGTGGCGACATTTTCATGTATCAAAAAATGCCAGAAAAAGCATTCGAAGTTTATAAGCAAGTAGAAGCTAATGAGCCTCAAAATCCTTATGTATATGTTTCGCTATCTGATTATTATAAAGACAAAGGCGACAACGAGAAATCGAAAGAAAACATCGTAAAGGCGCTTAAATTAGATGATTTGGAAGTGGAGCAGAAAATTACGATATTGGGCGATTATGTGAAAAATTTGGTAAGTGATACAGTGAAATTAGACGAAACTGAATCGTTGTTTAAGTTGCTCCTTGACAGGTATCCTTTAGAAGAAAGGGTGTACGATTATTATGCTGTTTTTCTGCAATTTCGCAAACGAAATGTGGAGGCTTTGGCGAATTACGAAACCATGCTCAACATCAATCCGAAAAACGAACAAACGTGGATGCAGCTCGTTCAGTTACGTTTGCAAGAGCAGAATTTCGAAGAATTGAAAATAGCTGCCGACCGAGCCATAGCCACTTTACCCGAAATACATCAATACTATTTTTATAAAGGAATAGCCGAAACACAACTTAAAAATTACCAAGCCGCACTCGATGCTAACTACAAAGCTATCAGCTTAGTAAAAGAGACAGAAAAGCTTGTAAAAGGTGACTATTACGCACAAATTGGAGACATTTATTATAAAATGGATAGCACCGAACGTGCTTTTGAAGCCTACGAAAAAGCATTAGAAGCAAATTCGGTAAACGTGTATGTTATGAATAACTATGCATATTATTTATCCGAAAAAAATCAGAATTTGAAAAAAGCGGAGAGTTTAAGTGCCAAAACCATTGAAAAAGAACCTAAAAATAGCACTTATCTTGATACTTACGCTTGGATTTTTTACCAACAAGGGAATTATTCGTTGGCCAAATTCTACATGGAACGAGCCATTGACAATATGGATAAACGGCAAGATCCGGGAGTAATGTACGAGCATTACGGCGACATTTTGCTCAAAATGGGTAACGAAAAAAAAGCCCTCGAAATGTGGAAAAAAGCATACGAAACAGAAAATAAAACAGAGGTTTTGAAACTGAAAATTGAAAATCTAACCGAATTATTAAAGAAAAATGAGAAGTAAAAATATAAATTACATTTTTGCTGCATTGCTTATTAGTATAGTATTTACTGCCTGTAAAAGCAAAAAAGCCTTGGTGAAAACCGATACCGTCGACCGTAAAATCGTGGAGCAAGTAGACCGAATTCGAAAAGCTGAGCCAACATTTTCCACAGCTAATGTGAGCAAAATGTCGGTGGCAGTTGAAGTAGGCGGACGGAAATTCAACACTTCGGCGAGTTGTAAAATCCGTACCGATTCAGCTATACATGTTTCCATCCAGCCATTTTTGGGCTTCGAAATGTTTAAGGTCGAAATTGACAAAGATAGTATGTTGGTTTTCGACAAGGTGAATAAAAAATTGTATGCAGTGCCTTTTGCCTTTTTCAAAACAAAATTTGGTTTAAATGTAGGATTTTCGGATGTACAAGCGATACTCTCTAACCGCTTTTTTACAGTTGGCAGTGCCGAAGCCGATTTGCGCAATTGCAAACAAGCCGAAAATGTCGAAAATTTAAAAGCGATAGCTTATCAGAATGCCGAAATGTCGCAGCTATTATTAATTAACGCTGCCGACCGCATTGAGAAAACACAGCTAAATGCCCTAAATTCGGAGTACCGCATGGAAGTTGGATATAGTAATTTTGCACAATTGGATAAATTTACTTTTCCACAACTAATTAGCTTAGAGGCTACTAACACAAAACGAAACGTAAAATTCGACTTCAAGATCTCGAGAGTTGTTTTCGATAGCGAAGTAAATTTTAGCACCATAGATGCTTCAAAATATACACGAGCAGGTATTGAGCAGTTGATGAATAAGTAAATAGTTTATAGTATATGGTTTATAGTAAATTTTGTATAGTTTGCAAGGCACATTTTGAGTAAATACAGAATTAACACGTAAAAAGTGTATTTGAACTACACTTTTTACACGTAAAAAGTGTATATTTGCACCACTTTTTACAACTTAACGTTATGTATAGAGAGAAACTGACAGAGTTAAATCAATGGAAAATTAGTTCGATGCGCAAGCCATTACTAGTGCGTGGGGCTCGTCAGGTAGGTAAAACATGGCTGCTCAAAGAGTTTGGCAAAACTGCCTATAAACAATTAGTATATATAAATTTCGAAGATTCGCCGAATTTACAAACATTATTCAAAGATGATTTTAATATAAAACGGATAATTTCGACCTTAGAAATTACTACCAAAATTAATATTATCCCTGAAGATACATTGCTAATTTTTGACGAAATTCAAGCGGCAGATAGAGGAATCACCGTATTAAAATATTTTTGCGAAAATGCTCCCGAATATCATATTGCAGCAGCAGGTTCGTTATTGGGTATTGCATTTCACAAACACGAATCGTTTCCCGTAGGCAAAGTTGATTTTTTGGATTTGCAGCCCATGTCTTTTTCAGAATTTTTGGTTGCTATTGGCGAAGAGCGCCTGAAAGATGCTATTCACCAAAAAGATTGGGTGCTGTTGTCGGTTTTTAGAAATAAATTAAACGAATTTTTACGGTATTATTTTTTTGTAGGTGGATTGCCCGAAGTTGTTCAAACATACATTGATTCGAACGATTTTCAGAAAGTACGGTTTGTTCAAAACAGGATATTATTATCATACGAAGGCGATTTTTCGAAAAATGCCCCTTTCGAAATTGTTCCGCGCATCCGAATGGTTTGGCAAAGTTTAGTATCTCAGCTTGCAAAGGAAAATAAAAAGTTTATTTATGGCCAAATTCGTGAGGGCGCTCGTGCAAAGGATTTTGAGTTAGCAATACAATGGCTTACCGATGCTGGCTTGTTGGTAAAATGTCATCGAATTACCAAACCCGAAATGCCGCTAATTGCTTTTCAGGATTTAGGTTCGTTCAAGCTTTTTTTACACGACACGGGGCTTTTATTAGCTTTAGCAAATATAGATATTGCAAATTTACTGAATGAAGATTCGTTGATGCAACAATATAATGGTGCTATTGCCGAACAATTTGTAATACAACAAATGAGATTAAAAGGAAATCGGTTTATAGGTTACTGGACTAACGACCGGAGTACTTCGGAAGTTGATTTTGTCGTTCAAACCGAAGGGAAAATTATTCCAATTGAAGTGAAATCGGGTGAAAATTTGCGAGCAAAGAGCTTCAAACTTTTCTGTGAAAAATACAAGCCCGACGAGGCAATTCGTACTTCGATGGCCGATTATAAAGCCGAAAGTTGGATGACGAACTTGCCACTTTGGGCTGTGGAAACAATTTGAAAAAACAAAAGAATTTGTGCTGTTTTTTTTATATTGTTGTAAAAGAAAATTAAGATATATATTACCTTTGCATCAAACCTAATTTTAGATAAAAATTAAAAATGATAAAAATGAATTTCGTTTTCAAAAAAATAGCAACACTCTTACTTTTGTGTTTTGTACTATCTCTTCAGGCTCAATCAGTTAAAGAGCTTGAAACACAGCGCAAGCAGGCTTTGAAAACGCTGGAGACGACAAACAAAATGCTGAATGAGACTAAAAAGTCGCAGAAAAGTTCGCTTACCAAACTTACTATTATCAGCAAAAATATTAACGAGCGGAAATCGTTGATAAAAAATATTACGACCGAAATAGGGGCGTTGGATAATGAGGTTGACAGACTAAATCAAGAAAGGCACATGTTGGAAAACCGACTGACGGTTCTTAAAAAAGACTATGCGCGATTGGTGCAGCAGGCACACGAAAACCGCAGTGTGTATGCCAAAATTATGTTTGTGCTTTCGGCCGAGTCCTTCGATCAGTCGTACCGTCGATTACGTTACCTTCAGGAATTTCAGGAATATCGCAAAACACAAGTTCGAAAAATTGAAGATGTAAAAGTTCAAATTGTGGCTAAAAGCGATAGTTTGAATCAAAATAAAAAAACAAAAGTAGTAGTTATAAAACAAAAACAAGAAGAAGCAGTAAAACTCACCAAGGACGAGCAAAAAGTAAAAGTTCAACTGACTGACTTAAAGAAAAAAGAAGGCAAACTGCGTGCCGACCTCAAAGTTCAACAAAAAAAAGCAGCTGCTCTGAATAATAAAATTCAACAAATTATTGCTGCAGAAATTAAAAAAGCCGACGACAAACGTGCCGCAGAAAAGCAAAAACAATTGTTGACACAAAAAGCCTTAGAAGCTAAAAAAGCCGCAGAAGCAAAACGTGCCGAAGAACAACGAAAGCAATTAGCAGCCGAAAAAGCCGCAGAAGCAAGACGACTTGCTGAAGAAAGGAGCAAAACAGAAAAGACAAAAGAAGCGAAAGCTGAGGTTAAAGCGGCTGTAAAAGCAGAGGAAATTGCCAAAGCAGAAGCTAAAGAAGCTACTAAAGAAGCAAATAAAGCAGAGGATATTGCAATAAAAGAAGCTAAAATACCAGCTAAAACATCCACCAATACTTCAGCGTTATCGGCACTTACCAAAGAGGAAACGCTTATTTCGGGTAATTTTGCAGCCAATAGAGGTCGGCTACCTTGGCCTACTTCCAATGGCTATATAAGTGGACATTTTGGCGTACAGGCGCACCCGGTATTAACGCATGTAACTACCAATAATAAAGGCGTTTACATACAAACTCCGGCTGGTAGTAACGTACGGGCAGTATTCGATGGCAAAGTATCGCAAATATTTTATATTCAAGGAAATAATGGCGTTATTATTCAGCATGGAAATTACCGTACAGTGTATGCCAATCTTTCGGCCATTTATGTGCGCGAAGGTCAAACCGTAGATGCGAAGCAGAGTATTGGAAAAATTTACACCGATTCGGACAACGATAATAAAACAGAACTTTATTTTCAGATTTATAATGGGCGCGAAGTAATGAACCCCGAAAGTTGGATAGCGCGGTAGTCTATACGTTTTTACTATCTATACGCTCTTGAAAATTTTCTTTATATTGCTCGCTGATAGGTATGTATATTTTATTTTCAAATACAATTCTGTTGCGCTCAATTGTGCTAACTTCTTTGAAATTGACTATAAACGAACGGTGAACTTTTACAAATTGATTTGCAGGAAGTAACTCTTCAATAGATTTTAAACTCATTTTGGTGGTTACTGATTCATTATTAAGCAAGTGTATTTTAATGTATTCATGTTGACTTTCGATGTATTTTATGTTGTCAAAATCTATACGAATGGATTTATAGGCCGATTTTACAAAGATAAAATTGGCAGATTCATCTTTATTGTCTTTTTGATTATTAGCTTTTAAATCCATCAGCGCTTTCACTTTATTGGCTGCTTTTAGCAGATTTACAAAACTGATTGGTTTCAAAAGGTAATCAACTGCTTCAACCTCAAATCCTTCCACAGCATATTCGCTATAAGCTGTAGTAAAAACAATATATGGTTTGTTGCGCAATGTTTTTACAAACTCCATTCCACTAATTTCGGGCATATTAATGTCGATAAATAGGAGTTGAATTTCAGCACTGCTCATCACATCCATTGTTTCAGAAACGTTGCGGCACTCCGCCACGAGTTCCAGAAATGGGATTTTCTGAATATAACCAGCTATTTTCTTTACAGCCAATGGTTCATCGTCGATAGCAATGCATTTTATTTTCATAAGGGTATCATGAGGTTTACTTCAAATTCAGTAGCAGTATCGGCAATGTCCAACTTGTAATTATCGCCATACAATAACTTCAAACTTTCTTTGATATTCTTGAG
>CAMDNO010000053.1 GCA_945902955.1 Porphyromonas cangingivalis | reverse complement strand
TCCGAGTTTATAGCTAAATCGGCATTCACAGCTCCTTTGCTTACAGGTGTATTGGTGGAAGCACCATCGGGTATCGACAATTCGAAATCAACGAATCAGTTACGGGTATTTAGCGCCAATAAAACATTACATATTAATGGCAATGTAAGTATTGGTTCAAAAGCCTGGATAGTTGATTTATCGGGTAAAATTGTAATGCAACATACACTCACCGAAGGCAATGAAAATAAGCTTGATATCGCTTCGTTGAAAGGTTTCTATTTATTAGTAGTACAAAACAACAATCAGAAGTCAGTCAATAAGTTTATAGCAAACTAGTTGAGAACAAACTAACTACGCATGTAACAAAAGCGAGCAGAAAATTTATTCTGCTCGCTTTTTTGTATGTTGGGCATGGCATTTACCCATCTTGCATCTTTTCAATCTCGATAGGTTAAATTACATTTAAACACCATCAAACATCAACAAAAAAAGGAGAACATACACAGTAGTTGGAGTGAAATACTAAAATTTAACTATTTTAATTGCCTCAAAAAAAACAGACTATCCCCCGCTCAAAGTAGCATGTAGTATAGCACTTTCGTTCGAAGTACGGCTCTTTTAATACGTCGGTTTTTTTTATTTAAAGAGTCTATTTCAGGATATTTTCATAAGCTCCTTTTGTTTGGAGCAATTCCACCGCTTTTTGAAGCGATTCGTTGTCGGCATCTATAATCTGATAATACTCATTCACTTCCCACAAGTCGCGCGCAACTAATGCTTTTAGTTGTAATTTTATCAACTCCTTGGATGTATCGAACTGCTTTTGATTAAAGACGATCTTCTCTTTTTCGGCAAATTGTTTTAACTCTTCAAGAATTGAATCGCTGATTTCGAAGACTTTGCTAAACTTTTCGAAGGTCTTGAATTGCTTTTTGAGCTCGGCTCTGTTTTTATCAATATAACGTACCGATACTTTGTTGATAACGCCTTGACCCACAATTTTTCGATGATAATCGGTGTAACGCATGGTATCAAGTGGCACAAAAATATCAGGCATAATACCGCCGCCACCATATACGGTTCGTTTGAGTGTGAGGGTTTGATATTTTAGCGAGTCGGGGAAATGAATGCTATCGGCATGTAAAAACTCGCCATTTTTGAATCGATTCATCAAGTCTTTTTCATATTTTTCGACACCATCTTTGTACGATTTTTGAATGCAACGACCGGTAGGTGTATAATAACGAGCCGTGGTCAACCGCAGCATCGAGCCATCTACCAATGGCAACTGGCGCTGCACTAATCCTTTACCAAATGTGCGCCGACCAATAATAATCCCACGATCCCAATCCTGAATAGCGCCCGACAAAATTTCGCTTGCCGAAGCCGAATATTCATCTACAAGCACTATTAACTTACCTGTTTCGAAACCACCAACGGCCGTTGACTCCATAATGCTTTTGGGCTGATTGAGCCCTTGTGTGTATACAACCAATTTATTTTTGCTCAGAAACTCATCGGCTAACTGGTTTGCAGCATGTAAATAGCCACCACCATTGCCTTGTAGGCTTAAAATCAGGTGTTTCATACCCGCTTTTTGCAGTTTTGCAAAACCAGCCTGAAACTCCTCCACGGTAGTGCTTCCAAAATTATTTATTTTGATATAGCCAATTTCTTTCCCTATCATGTAAGTAGCGTCAACGCTATGAATTGGAATTTTGTCGCGAATAATTTTAAAAATAAGTAAATCGGATGCGGAAGCGCGTTTAATTTTTACGGTAACTTCCGTTCCTTTGGGTCCACGGAGGCGCTTCATAATATCCGAATTTTGCATTTTAACACCCGCAATCAGCTCTTCGCCAATATAAATTATGCGGTCGCCGGCTTGCACTCCCACTTTTTCGGCAGGTGCACCAGATATGGTTTGTACTACAAGCAAAGTATCTTCGAGTAGTTGAAATTGTATCCCAACGCCTTCGAAACTGCCCTCTAACGGCTCGTTAACGCGGTCTACTTCTTCTTTCGAGATGTAGGAGGAGTGCGGGTCAAGCTCTTTTAGCATGGATACAATAGCAGATTCTACCAACTTTTTATCGTTAATAGTATCCACATATAAGCTCGAAATTGCTGATAGAGCATTACTTAATTTGCGTTGTTGTAGTTGCGAAACACCTTGAGAGTAAGAAACGACTGCGATAAAAACAAAAATTATGGATAGTGCAAATTTTCTCATGAAGTTGATGAATGTTACAAATAAATTAATATTTGCAAATTTAGAAAAAAATCGTTTTATCAATTAATTTGTTTTGAATTAAAAACATAAGCCTACAAATAATTAACAAACAAATAGCTTTAGCAGTGTGCAAGCGGCGTTTAATTCGTCGGGGCGGCAATTTTTGATAGCGGCAATTTCTTTGTATGTGTTTTCAATTTGCGAATTTGTGGCGTCTGTTTCGATGCAGATTTTGTTTATTGGTGTTATTTCCACACTTTTCAGGTTAAATTTTTCGCCAAACGAAAGCGCAAAACCATGTTGAAGCAATTGCGAAGCCAATTCGGGTTTGCCACGAAACCCGTGTAGTACCCAATTTTGTGTGGGTGCAAAGCGTTTTTTTAGCAAAACCAATTCGTTGGTAGCGGCAACGCAATGGATAATCATGGGTTTTTGGTATTTTTCGGAAAGCAAAACTTGTCGCTCGAAGAAATAAGCCTGTTCTTTGAGTGAAGCTTTGGAATTTCGATCAAAACCACATTCGCCAACTGCCTTTACCCTGTCGTCGGCAAGTATTTTTTCTAACAAATCAATAGCTATAGGGTTGGTTTCGTGGGCATCCCATGGGTGAATACCTACCGAGAAAAAGCGGTGAGAAGTTGTAGACAATACATTCACACTTTCGGCAAAATTTAAATTTACTACGGCAAACGGATTATCGGTTTGTATATTATGGGTGTGAGTGTCAATATAGGAAAGCATAATAAAAAATAAATGTTTAAAAACCGTATAAACATACAGTAGAATTTGAATAATGGCTCAAATATAGTGTATTTTTTATAAAAATGCAACTTTAACAAAATTTACAGTGACGAAATTTGAATTTTAAAATATTGTTCGTACTTTTGCGAACTACGAACAATAATATCGTTTATGCCATGAATAGTTTTAAAAATAATGATTATACAATAGACAATGAGCAACTTGCGCGCTTTGCCAAAGCAATGGGTCACCCGGCACGCATAACTATTCTCCAGTTTTTGGCATCGATGGATAGTTGTTTTTTTGGTGATATACACAACGAATTACCCATTGCAAAAGCAACTGTTTCGCAACACTTAAAAGAATTGAAAGAAGCTGGACTTATTCAAGGCGAAATTGAAACTCCCAAAGTAAGGTATTGCATCAATATAGAAAACTGGGAAAAGGCGCAACAATATTTCAATGTTTTTTTTGAAACTAAAAAAGAAAAAGCAGGATGTTGTACTGCACCCTAAAACTGCCGCAAGCTCCTCCCGCCATATAGCGGGATAAATTGCGGGGATGTAAATTACCATCGTTTTTTTAACTTAAGATATTTTATCAAAGCGAGATTTCTAATTAGTATTTTATTGAAAATTTTTAATATTTCAAAAAGCAAATAACAGTAACTACTCTTGCTCCCCTTTAGGGGTCGGGGGTAAATTAACAACAAAATGAACATTCAAATTCTGGGCACAGGCTGTCCAAAGTGTAAGACACTTGAAAAAATGACGCGCGAAGTAGTAGAAAAAAATGGAATTTCGGCTGAAATTTCGAAAGTAGAAGACATTATGGAAATAATGAAGTTTAATGTAATGACTACTCCTGCCATTGTAATTGATGGCAAAGTTGTTCTGAAAGGACGTATACCATCCGAAAAGGAATTAACAGAAATACTTACCAAAAAAGTTTTTACATTATGAGAAAAATTAGTGTATTTATTTTGCTTTTTACAAGCATGTTGACTTATGCCGCCACCAAAGTGGAAGTGTATTATTTTCATTACTCCCGCCGCTGTGTAACATGTAATGCAGTAGAAGAGGTTTCGAAAAAAACTATTACGGAGTCGTATGCTTCGCAATATAAAAAACGCGAAATAACTTTTAAATCCGTAAATCTCGATGAAAAATCGAGCGAGGCACTTGCAAAAAAATGCAAAGCCGAAGGTCAAGCATTATTAATACTGAGCAACGGAAAGCGAGTTGACCTCACTGACAAAGCATTTATGTATGCCAAGAGCAATCCCGATAAGCTAAAAGCGGAAATTAAAAAGGCGATAGATGCTTTGAAGTAATTTGAAAATTTGAAAATGAGTTAATTTGAAAATGAGAAGCAATGAGAAACGATAAAGAGAATCCAATAGTAGATAAATCATTTCAGTTTGCAATTGAAATAGTTGAATTTTGTGATTTGTTATACGAAAACAGAAATATGTGATTGGTCAACAATTGTTGAAATCTGGAACATCAATTGGTGCGAATATTAGAGAAGCACAAAATGCTGAAAGTAAAGCAGACTTTATTCATAAGATGAAAATTGCAGCAAAAGAAGCCGACGAAACCGAGTATTGGTTACTGATTTGCAAAGGTTCAAAATCTTACCCAACTAATCTCGATTTAATAGAGAAAGTAAACGAATTGCTGAGAATTTTATCTTAAATAATCAGTTCATCAAAATCTTAAGTATCAATTCATTTTCAAATTTCCAAATTAGCACATTTAATATTATGGAGATTCTGCAAAGGATTTTAGAAAACACACAATATTCGTTTATCACAGCCATTATTTTAGGATTAATGACTGCTATTAGTCCATGCCCGCTTGCAACAAATATTTCGGCTATTGGCTTTATTAGTCGCGACTTGAAAGACAGCAAACGCGTGTTTATAAGCGGTTTGGTTTATACGTTGGGGCGCGCCATAAGCTACACAGGATTGGCGTTAATCATCTTTTTTGGCGCCAGTAAAATGAATGTTTCGATGTTGTTTCAGGGCTGGGGCGAAAAGTTATTAGGCCCGGTTATGATTCTGATTGGACTTTTTATGCTCGATGTCATCAAACTTAAATTTCCTGGCTTATCGGGTTTAACTGACAAAATTGGCGAAAACAGCAAAAACAGTTATTGGAGTACTTTGCTTCTCGGAATGGTTTTCGCTTTGGCATTTTGTCCTTACAGTGGCGTATTGTATTTTGTAATGCTAATACCGATTACAGTAGCAAGCGCCAGTGGACTTTATTTGCCGGTATTATTTGCCATTGCCACAGCACTGCCTGTAATTATTTTTGCATGGCTGCTGGCTTATGCTGTGGGTAATGTTGGTAAATTGTACAATCAAATTAAAACGTTTGAACTTTGGTTTCGCAGGGTGGTTTCGGTAGTATTTATTGGGGTGGGAATTTATTATGTGGTGATATTTTTCATTGCCTAAGCCTACCCCAGCCTGCCCCAGCCTACCCCTAACCCCTAAAGGGGGATAGGAAAGATACCCCTAACCCCTAAAGGGGAATAAGAAAGAAAGAAAGAAAGAAAGAAAGAATAACCACATTTAAGTATGTAAACTGAATGTGGTTTTTTTAAAATTAAATTGTTCGTAATATTACGAATTAAATAGAAAAATTTTATACATTTTTTTGCATGAAAAAAAATAAAAGAATCAGCCTTATAGTAGCAGTTGTAACGGTTTTAGTCGCTTTAATTGTTTTGTATTATTATCTACAACAAATAGTTAATGCATTCACATACAATCTATTAAGCCTAAATCCCGATTCACATTTGGGTGTATCCATCAATTTCTTTTTTTTCGATACAATTAAAATTCTTATACTTTTGTTTTTGGTTAGTTCGTTGATGGGTGTTGTAAATGCCTATTTCCCTATCGACCGATTACGAAATTATCTGACTACCCGAAAACTATACGGTACACAATACTTTTTCGCATCATTTTTTGGCGCAATCACACCTTTTTGTTCATGCTCGTCTATTCCTCTGTTTATTGGTTTTGTCAAAGGTGGTATTCCGTTGGGTGTAACCTTTTCATTTTTAATTACATCGCCTTTGGTAAACGAAGTGGCTGTGGCTATGTTTTTAGGTCTTTTCGGATTGAAAGCCACCTTGATTTATGCCGGTAGCGGAATATTAATGGGAATAGTTGGAGGTTACATTCTTGGTAAATTCAAATTGGAACGCTATCTAAGCGATTGGGTGAAACAAATTCAGGCCAATTCGGAAAAAGAAACAGAAGCTTGGCAAGGTGAAAAAACGCCTTTTATCGACCGATTGCCGTACATTATTAAAGACGGTTGGGATATAGTACGAAAAGTGTTAGTTTACGTGCTTATTGGTATTGCTATTGGCGCTGCTATGCACGGCTACGTACCCGAAAACTTTTTTGCACAATACCTCTCGACCGACAACTGGTACGCCGTGCCAATGGCTGTAATTTTGGGTGTGCCCATGTATGCCAATGCAGCAGGAATTGTACCCGTAATTCAAGTTTTTGTGGCCAAAGGAGTTCCACTCGGCACAGCTATTGCATTTATGATGGCGGTGGTTGGACTTTCGCTCCCCGAAGCAACATTGCTCAAAAAAGTAATGACTTGGAAATTAATAGGAATTTTCTTTGGAACAATTACGCTATGTATAATTGCACTTGGATATTTGTTTAATTTTGTTTTATAAAGCATTTAAACACAACTGTAAAAGTGCTTATTTTAAAAAACAAACGATGTAAACTTATTGATAGCTGATTTTGTTCTTTAATAAAATTGAAGATACATGTCAGACCATCATCATAATCATCACCATAATAACAGTCATACAGATTATAATTCAGTAAATACTGCATTTTACATTGGCATTGCCTTGAATCTGCTTTTTGTAGTCATTGAAGCTACTACCGGATTCATAACCAATTCGTTAGCTTTAATAGGCGATGCCGGTCATAATTTGAGTGATGTGTTTAGTTTGGTATTGTCGCTTTTGGCAATTCGCTTGCTAAAAGTAAAAAACAACGACAAATACACCTACGGATATCGTAAAGCTACTATTGTAACTGCTTTGGTCAATGCCGTTGTATTACTAATTGTTATAGGTGGCATTGCTTACGAAGCCTTTGTACGTTTGAGCAAGCAGCAGCCTGTTGAAGGTAAAACGGTGATTATCGTAGCCACCATTGGGATAGCCATTAACTTTATTACCGCCCTACTTTTTATGCGAAATAAAGACCACGACCTGAATGTGAAAAGTGCCTATTTGCATCTTATGGCCGATGCTGCAGTATCAGTTGGTGTTGTTATTTCGGGGGTCATAATACTTTATACGGATTGGTATTGGGTGGATAGCATCATCAGTTTGGTCATTGTGGCTGTTGTAGCTATAGGCACTTGGCGTTTGCTATCCGAAAGTCTTCGACTGACACTTGATGGCGTTCCCGAAAATGTAGATTTAGAAAAGGTGAGAAACGTTTTTACAACAATTGCCGATGTGAAAAATGCGCATCATATCCATGTATGGGCATTAAGCACTACCGAAAATGCCCTCACAGCCCATGTTTCAGTGTGTGAAAACAAATCGTTTGCCGAATTGGAACAGATTAAGCACAAACTTAAACATGCATTGGAACAACAAAACATACATCATGCTACACTCGAATTTGAGCAAGAGCACGAACAATGTAACAACAAATTAATCCCACCATGCGGGTTGACCCACAAAGTCTGAATTTATAGAAATTTAACACAAACATATTTGTTATCCTTAAAATAATGTCGTATGTTTGCGACATACAACATAATATCATGAGAAAACCCGAAGTATTTGATAAAGAGCTACAAGAGTTAGCCGATTTTGCACGTGTAATATCGAATCCCGCACGTTTGGCAATTTTAAAGTATTTAGCCGAAACAAAAAGTTGCATATCGGGCGATATTTCGGATTCATTACCATTGAGCCGTACTACTATTTCGCAACATTTAAAAGAATTACGTGATTTCGGTCTTATTCATGGTGAAATTGATGGTCAGAAAATCAATTATTGTTTGTGTGGAAGTTCAATTGAAGAAAAATTAGCAAAATTCGATACCTTTTTCAGCAAAATAGCTTCTCATGAATTTACTTGTAAATAAAGAAAAGTAAAAAAATAACAACAAATAACGCAAAACAAATAACAAAAAAAATGAAAGTATTAATTCTTTGTACAGGAAATTCTTGCCGCAGCCAAATGGCACACGGCTTTTTACAATCGTTCGACCCAAGTATCACTGTTTGTTCGGCAGGCACGCAAGCCTCGGGCAAACTTAACCAAAAAGCGGTGGCAGCTATGAAAGATGCTGGCATTGACATTAGTCAGCACACTTCCGATTCGGTTGAAAAATACCTGAAAGATGAATGGGATTATGTAATTACCGTGTGTGGTGGCGCCAACGAGGAATGTCCGGCATTTTTTGGAAAAGTAAAAAACCGACTACACATTGGCTTCGATGATCCAAGCCATGTAACAGGAACCGATGAGTATATTTGGAGCGAATTTATTCGTGTTCGCGACGAAATAAAAGAGGGCTTTAATAATTTTTATTTGGAAAAAATAAAACCACAACTTTAATGGAAGAGAATAAAAAATCGATGTTCGAGGAATACGAAGAACTTTCTAAAAAAAGTTTAATTCGTGTTCAGTATTCTTGCTGTGGCATAGCTACAAGCATACACGAGTCGGAAAATACACCAATTGTGAATTTAAACGTAAACGAAGATAACAATGAAAACGAAACTAAAAATTCTTGATCGATACCTCACTCTTTGGATATTTCTTGCTATGGCAATTGGTGTGGCTTCGGGTTGGTTATTTCCACAAATAGCTGAATTTTGGAATAGCTTATCGGTTGGCACTACCAATATCCCTATCGCTATCGGACTAATTGTAATGATGTATCCGCCTTTGGCAAAAGTAAAATACGAGGAATTAGGCGAAGTGTTTCACAACACTAAAATTCTTACCTTGACGCTCATTCAAAACTGGATAATTGGGCCTGTATTGATGTTTATCTTGGCAGTGTTGTTATTTAAATTTTTCCCGGGCGAAAACAATTCCAATTTACCTTATGTGTATGGAATTATCATGATAGGATTGGCGCGCTGCATAGCTATGGTTATTGTATGGAACGATTTAGCAAAAGGCGATACGCAATACGCTGCAGGCTTAGTGGCATTCAATAGTATTTTTCAGGTACTTTTCTTTTCGGTTTATGCTTGGTTTTTTATAGCCATTGCTCCAGCGTGGTTTGGCATTCCTACGAGCGATGCCGTTTCAAAAATCACCATTGGTCAAATAGCCGAAAGTGTATTTATATACCTTGGTATTCCGTTCGTAGCAGGTTTCCTTACACGCTTCATACTTGTTCGAGTAAAAAGCCAAACATGGTACAACACCAAGTTTATTCCCAAAATTTCGCCACTAACACTCATTGCGTTATTATTTACCATTGTGGTAATGTTCTCGCTCAAAGGCGAATACATTGTAAAAATCCCGTTGGATGTGGTTTTAATTGCTGTTCCATTACTTATTTATTTTATAATTATGTTTGTGAGTTCATTTTGGATGAGCAAAAAAGCGGGAGCAAATTACGAGCAATCTACCACACTTTCGTTTACAGCTGCGAGCAATAATTTTGAATTGGCGATAGCGGTAGCCATTGCCGTATTTGGCATTAACTCAGGCGAAGCTTTTTCAGCTGTTATAGGTCCATTGGTCGAAGTTCCGGTAATGATAGCATTGGTAAATTTAGCCTTTCGGTTTAAAAAGAAGTGGTTTTGATGTTCTGCTGAGATTGGCTACATACCTAAACTTTAAAATTATAATTTAGTTTTTGCACTTTTTGCAATCTACCCACTATCCATTCCAATTAATCAAGGTATGTATAAAAAACTCAATTTTGGTAATTGATAAAAAATAACATAACAAATAAATTAAGTGTTGACGGTTAGTTTAAATTCTGTTAATATCGTAATTATAATAATTGACTAATACAATTTATAAAATTAAATTGCTAAATTTGCACATATTTTCAATTTTTGAGCAATTATCATATTAATTTGTAAGCAAATTATCGCTATTTTTAAATCAAATACTCATTTTGTTTCAATAAATTTTAAAATTATGCAGCCATTCAACGAAGCCGTTTCCATTATGATTGTGGGAATGCTCACCGTATTTTTTATTTTATTTCTGATTGTAGGAATTGGAAATTTGATTATCAAACTATCCAACAAATACTTACCCGAAGACGTGGTGCCTATAAAAGCGACCAAAAGCAGCGAACCCTCCAACAATACTTATGCTGCTATCAAAGCAGCCATTGATATTGCTACCAAAGGTAAAGCACAAGTAACAAACATAACAAAATTATAATAAATTACAGATGAATAAAGAAATTAAATTTTCATTGGTTTATCGTGATATGTGGCAAAGTTCCGGAAAGTACATGCCACGTGTAGATCAATTGGTGCGCATTGCACCCGAAATTATAAAAATGGGCTGCTTTGCTCGCGTTGAAACTAATGGTGGTGGTTTTGAACAGATTAACTTACTTTTTGGAGAAAACCCAAACGTTGCAGTGCGCGAATGGTGTCGCCCGTTTAACGAAGCCGGAATCCAAACACACATGCTCGATCGTTCGCTCAATGGTTTGCGAATGAGCCCCGTACCTGCCGACGTTCGAAAATTATTTTACAAAGTAAAAAAAGCACAAGGCACTGATATTACTCGCTGCTTTTGCGGTCTGAACGACCCACGCAATATTATTGCTTCGATAAAATATGCCAAAGAAGCGGGCATGATTGCACAAGCCACGCTATCGATTACCGTTTCGGAAGTACATAACTACAAATACTACTGCGATTTAGCCGACAAATTAATTGCTGGCGGTGCCGACGAAATTTGCTTGAAAGACATGGCTGGTATTGGCCGCCCTGCTACATTGGGTAAAATTGTAAACTACATTAAAACAAAAAATCCAAATATTATTATTCAATACCACGGGCAAACAGGCCCTGGCTTTACACCCGCTTCTATCCTCGAAGTTTGTCGCAATGGTTGCGATATTATCGATGTAGGTATGGAACCGCTTTCGTGGGGAACTGGCCATGCCGATGTGATTATGGTTCGCGAGATGCTCAAAGATGCCGGCTTTAAAGTGCCCGAAATCGACATGGCTGCCTACATGCGTGCCCGTGCATTGACACAAGAATTTATGGACGATTTCTTAGGTTATTTTATTCCTGAATCGAACCGTCGCTTACAATCGCTACTTATTGCTTCGGGCTTACCCGGAGGCATGATGGGCAGTTTGATGAACGATTTGAAAGACAACTTAACGAGCGTAAATAAATCGCTTGCCAAGCGTGGCGAAGCGGAGCTTACCATCGACGAATTGCTAATCAAACTATTCGACGAAGTGGCTTACGTATGGCCTCGAGTGGGATATCCTCCATTGGTAACACCATTTTCGCAATATGTAAAAAACTTAGCCATGTTTAACCTTATGCAATTGACAAAAGGCAAAGAACGCTGGACTATGATTGCGGATAATATTTGGGATATGATTTTGGGCAAAGCAGGGAAACTTCCGGGCGATGTTGATCCTGCAATAAAATCACTGGCAAAAGAGCAAGGACGTGAATTTTATACTGGCGATCCACAAGCGCTCTATCCCGACAAATTGCCTGAATTCAGAAAAGAATTAGCCGAAAAAGGCTGGGATGCAGGACAAGACGACGAAGAGTTGTTCGAATTAGCTATGCACCCCGAGCAATACCGTTCGTATAAATCGGGGAAAGCAAAAGCCGATTTCGAAATAGAATTAGCAGCTGCAAAGGCAAAAAAGAAAGAATGTAAAGAAGGTGCTAAAATTGAGCCTCAAACAATTCAGGTTGAAGTAAATGGCGAAAAATTTGCTGTTACTATTGCTCCAAATGACAATAGTACTTCAAACTCAAGTACAACTGCTTCAAAACCGACTGCCGCTCCCAAAGGAGACATTCAAGAAGTTGTATCACCACTCGAAGGTAAATTTTATCTCACCAATAGCTCATCAGAAACTGCCAAAAAAGTGGGCGATGTGATTGCCAAAGGCGATTTGCTTGGTTACATCGAATCGATGAAAACTTACAACGCCATTTCGTCGGATAAAGCCGGAACAATTCTCGAAATAAGCTTCAAAAGTGGCGATTCAGTACAAGAAGACGAGGTGTTATTTAAACTTCAATAAGCAGTATGGAAGAGATATTATCGAAATTATATTACATGACAGCCTTTTCGAGTTTTACTTATCAGGTTGCCATCATGTGGTTTATAGCTTTTTTGCTGCTCTACCTTGGTATAAAAAAAGAATACGAACCGCTATTATTAGTCCCCATTGCCTTTGGCGTGCTTTTGGCCAACTTTCCGGGTGGGGAAATGGGCGTAGTAGCTGCCGAAAATATTGCATTGGAAGGCGGAAGATACAAAAACCTGTTCGAAATTGCACACGATCATGGCATAATGAATTTTCTATATTATGGTCTGATTAAAACGGGTTTTTTACCTCCTATCATATTTATGGGTGTGGGCGCACTGACTGATTTTGGTCCTATGCTTCGTAACTTGAAATTAGCAATGTTTGGTGCTGCGGCTCAAATTGGGATATTTTCGGTATTGTTAGTAGCAGTGCTTCTTGGCTTTACGCTCAAAGAAGCTGCTTCGCTGGGAATTATTGGTGGCGCCGATGGTCCAACTGCAATTTATACAACTATCAAATTGGCACCGCATTTATTAGGTCCAATTGCCATTGCCGCTTATTCGTATATGGCATTGGTGCCCGTAATTATTCCATTGGTAGCCAATTTGTTGATGACCAAAAAGGAATTCGAAATCAATATGCGCCAAATGGATAAAGAATTTCCTGCAAAACATACGATTAAGAATATCAAAGCGGTAAAAATCATTTTCCCAATTGTATTGGGAAGTGTAACAGCTATTTTTGTTCCTTCGTCGGTACCATTGCTTGGGATGCTATTGTTTGGTAATTTGGTAAAAGAAATTGGTATAAATACTCTGCGTTTGTCTAATGCTGCTTCGGGTGGTATTATGAATGCGGCTACTATTTTTCTTGGGCTTACCGTAGGTGCAACCATGACTTCGGAGGTGTTCTTGTCGCCAAAAACGCTGGGAATTATCGTAGGTGGATTTATTGCTTTTGCTATTTCGATAGCAGGTGGAATTGTAGCGGTAAAAATATACAATCTTTTTGCTAAAAAGAAAATCAATCCACTTGTGGGAGCTACCGGTCTGAGTGCCGTACCAATGGCTTCGCGCGTCGCCAACGAAATGGCGCTGAAATACGATTCAACAAACCACATTTTGCAATATTGCATGGCAAGTAACATCTCGGGTGTTATTGGCTCGGCAGTGGCCGCAGGGGTACTTATTTCGTTTTTACAGTAAGAATTTTTCAAAAAAACAGGGTAGTTCAATTTTGAGCTACCCTGTTTTTTTGTATAGGGCATAATAATTTCTGAACTTTACAACTAATGCTCAATGACATTTAATTAAAGACATTTACTCCAATTCATAAAGGTTCGACGCTCCGCAATATGGCGGTTATAAATTAGCATTATCTAGCATCAATTAAGTAGAATAAAGAAAAAATCATATTGTTAGTTTCACAAATAAATTCTATCTTTGCAACATAGTATAAAAAACAGATTAGATAAAACGAACAATTTCAACAAATTAATATAGCGTCAGCTAATATTCTTACTCCTGAATTTTATAATTATAATTGTTTTACTAAGTTAAATTCAGAGATCATGAAAATTTTTTAAAGCTTTGCTCAATAACAACAAAACCAAACTCAATTAAAAAAAAAAAAAATGCAAAATAAATACGTCAATTTTATCTCTGACAATCACATGTTGTATTGCATAGCAAATCTGCATAAGGCTTATCTTAAAGCAAAAAGCAATCTGTCTAAAAAAAATTTTTATAGCAATAAAGTAGATACAATAAAACTAACATTTGATGCAAAGTTTAATTCTATTGGAGAAGAGGAATTAATTCAGTCGGAGATTTTACGACAAATCGATAAATCAATAAATAATTCTATCGGTACTTTTCACGAGCAGATATTAGGAGGAATAAAAGGATTTGAAGTTGGGAATTTAAGCGGATTTGATATTAAAGCAATTGATGATACATTGTTTGCGGACATTAAAAACAAGCATAACACAATGAACAGCAGTTCGGCAGAGAGTCTTTTTCAGAAACTTGCACGTTATGCCGACACCTATAAGAAATCAAATTGCTATTGGGTGCAAATACTTGCAAACAGTAGTTTCAATGAAAAATGGACTGGGGTTATAAATGGTAAAGAATATAGTCACAGCCGAGTATTCAAAATTTCGGGAGATCAATTTTACGCATTACTATCTAAACAAGACGATGCACTCTTTCAATTATATAAAGCCCTTCCCTTTGCTATTAAAGACTACCTAAAATCAATAGATAATAACCCAGACACTATAGAGAACTCTGCGTTGGGAGAAATTAACGAACAGATAAAAGGCACAAAAAGAAGTATTTTAGATGAAATTACATTTGAAAACTACAGCTATTATTTAGGTTTTGAAAAATTGTAATACTTATTCAGAAATTTAACAATAGAATATCCAACTTCTTTTCCCAGATTAACTGGCACTGCATTACCAATTTGTTTATATTGTTGAGCTAATGAGCCATTAAAACTCCAATCATCTGGAAATGTTTGTATTCGAGCATATTCCCGAACTGTAAAAGGTCGGGTTTCTTCCGGATGACATCTTTCAGTTTGTTTTTGTGCGGGACTGCATGTTAGTGTCAAGCATGGTTCGTCCCAACCAATACGACGGGCAATTCCTGTTTTGCCACCTCCTAAATGAAAACTTCCACCCATAAATTCTTTTTGTAGATCAATAGGAAGGTCACGCCAATATCCTTTTTGTGGCACCAAGTCCAAAATATCTTTTTTACTTTTTGGATATTTTGCACCATTCGATTGTGGAACATCACAATCGAATAGCTCGCTCTTTTTTAGTGCATCTACTAAATTGTATATCTTAGTATTTGGAGTTGGATATTCATACTTTAGGTTTATATCTTTTCTAATACCTACTAAAATAAGCCGTTCCCTTTTTTGAGGAACATTATAATTAATCGCTTTTAGAACTTGAAAAGGAACTATGTTATATCCAATTTCATCAAGAATTGAAATCATACCCTCGAGAGTTTTGCCGTTTTCATGGCTCAACAATCCTCGTACATTCTCACCAATACAAATTGGTGGATTAACTTCTTTTACAACCCTTGCAAATTCGTAAAAAAGGGTACCCCTAGCATCTGAAAGTCCTAACTTCTTTCCTGCATAACTAAAAGCTTGACATGGGAATCCACCCGTAACTACATCTACTTTGTTATAATATTCTGAGAAATCGAAAGCCCTAATATCACCTTCCAAAACCTTCCAATGTGGTCGATTATTTCTTAAAGTTTGACATGCCCATTTATCAATTTCATTCAATGCTACACACTCAATTCCTGCTTTTTCCATTCCTATCGCCAAGCCACCTGCTCCTGCAAATAATTCCAATACGGTGTATTTATTTTCAGGAATAACAAAATTTGAAACAGCAACTTGTTTGTTTTCAAAAAATTCTGGAAACAAAGATTGTACTTGTTCCTTTTTATAAACTCTGTAATTGCTCATTGGCTCGCGAACAGCTGTCAATTTACCTTCTCTATCCCAACGTCTCAACGTTTCTTTATTTTTGCCTAGTAATTCGGATGTTTCCGACAATGTTAAGTATTTATCCATAACCATATTATATAACATTACACAATGGTTACAAATTTACAACAAATAATCGCAAATAAAAAGTTAAAAATATCTTTTATGAAAATATAACTTATTATCAACATTTAAATACAAAAAAGCAGGTACGAGTTATCTAAATACACTTTTTCTGGCTTGGTAAGTATGCTCATTCCTTTGGCTACAGTGCTCAAAGTATAAATGAAACGAGCCCGATGCAATAAATGTATGTAAAATTTTTAGATACGAAAAGGATCAATAATGTTTTCTAAACAACACATATAATTCGAATTATTTCAACTTAAATAAAACATTAATGGTATTATAATGTATTTTATAATATACAATTTAATACATTATTCGTATTTTGTAAAATACAACAATTAAATCATAAAGTCTGATTTTGAGCCTATTAAATCTAAATAAAACTATTTAAATAGTTTCAGAATCCTCAATACACCTCAAACAACTCGCTTTCGGTGAGCCATAAAATTCATACGAACTTTTAAGCGGTATGATTTTTTCTTACAAGTACTGGTTCAATTCGGCAAAGGCTTTTTGTTGATTTAATTCCATTTCTAACAAATTATCTATGCTTTCGTATTGGAGCGAAAGTTCGAAAATGTATTCGGTCAACGAAATTTCGCCCTGATTCAATGCTTTTTGCAACAAGTCAGCATTGTTGAAAGCCGACAAATTTTTGCGATAATCCACTACATTTCGTTGCATAGCAACCGTTTTAGCATGCAACGATTTCATGCGGTTGTAAAACTGCAATTTAATGTCGGCTTCGGCACTTTGCATGGCCAAAGCATTGGCTTTTGCTTGCTTAATGGTATTTTTGTTTTCCCACAACGGAATTGACATGCCTAAGGAAACGCCTTGAAATTGCTCTCCAACCACTTTTTCGCTCATGTAGCCAGCATTCAGTTTTGGCAAGGTCAAAGCTACAGAAAGTTGCTTTTGGTTTTGACTAATCGTAACTTCTTGTTTTATCCATTGTAAAACAGGATTTGCCTGCTCGGCTTGAGCATAAAATTGTTCGAAATCGGCCAAAATCGTTGGCTCCACAAATGTGCTATCGTAAAAAACAATTGCTTTACCACCATTTAGAGTAGCTAAATCGGCCATTAAAGCATTTCGTTCCAACAAATTTGACTCAGCCATCTTATTAATATTCAATAGAGTAAGCTGAGCTTTATTAAATTCCAAAATGCTTGATTCGCCGACCTTAAATTTTGAGTTATAGGCATTGGCAACACGTGTGGCATTATTCAATCGCTTGCCAAACTGCAACTTCAAAGCATTACGGTAGGTTAATTCGAGACAAATCAAGCGAGCTTGAAAAAGTACCTCGCTGCGTTGCTTTTTATATTCCAATTCGGCTTGGTCGTTTTTCAAATTGGCAATTTTGCTTTTATAAATGTAAGCCGAAGGAAAATCGAACGATTGGCGAATACTAAAATCGGTGCGATTGCCAATAGCCGAAGGATTTCCCCAAAGGTAATTAAATTCCACTTCGGGATTTTGAGGTGTCAGACCAGTTTTGTTTCCAAGCTTTTGAGCATCAACACGTAGGCGAAGAGCAGCAAGCGTAGTATTATTTTTTTCTACGTCTGATAAAATATGCGTTAAACTATTTTGGGCAAAGAAATTTGCTACAAAAGCTAGCATTATTATTAAATAAAATATTCGTTTCATTGTATTGCTGTAATTTTAATTAATATTCAGTGAGTTAAATTGGTTGAAATCAATGCCGGATATAAAACTTTTCGAAAATTTGTATTAATTGCTTTTCGCGTTTTTCGAACGAAAACAGTTCAATAACTCGTTGGCGAGCAGCATTGGAAGTATTCATTTTTAAAGCCTTATCAATGGCATTTTCAAGCTCTTCCACCAAACGATGTTTTACAACTACGCCCGTATCTCCAATGGCATCCGGAATGCCATTGATATTTGAACCCACCGGAATACATCCCATCAACATGGCTTCGCTGAGCGTATTTGGCATCCCTTCGGTAATCGAAGCTTGTACAAATATGGTGGCTTTATTGTAGCATTCGTTTAAAATTTCTTGCGGACAAAAGGATGGAATAATTTTTAGATTTTTTATTTTCGAAACAGAAAACTCATCCTCTACCCAAGTTAAATAGATAGGATTTAGGCCTATAAGAATAAATTCCAGTTCGGGTTTGCGTGCAGCTACCTGAATAAAAAGGTCGAAACCTTTATTTAAAAAATCGCCATAATGACTCATTGTACCAACTGTGAGAATTAAATTCTTTTGCTTGGGAATGTTCATATCGCGTACAAATTTCATTGGATTAATTCCATTATATACGACATTAAAAGGTGTTCGAAAATCTTTAACATAATGTTTTACACCATCGATATGTGGATTTTCGGAATTATAATAGGAGTTTTCGTGATAAATTAAAGATTGGTGATTGGCAATAACGAGCGAAGCATTTCGCAGAGAGTACGAAACAAATCGGCCACGTATCTTATTGCGGTATACGCCCTTATTCAACTCAGGATAACAAACAGCTTCCTGGCCACCAATAAAAATAACCGATTTGCTCCAAGTTATTTTTGCAAAAAAAACCATAAGAGCAGCATGATAATCGGCAAACCAACAAACAAAAACCGTTTTACCAAAAATACCTTTTTGAAACAACTGAAAACACATTTTGAGCAAATTGAGCGCATACTCTAAATTACCTTTCGATTGATTTAATACGATAGATGATAGTTGAAAATGACGAGCTAAAATATCTTCGTCGCCACGAATAAACGACGAATTATTGGGTTTTATATAAAATATTTTCATTTTAAAAATTGATTTGAAAGCTCATTACCACTATTATATTCAATCTCTATTTATATTCAATTTTGCCAAAACTTCGGAGTCAGTTTCCACCACAAATTTACCATCTTCCACATACCCCCAACCCTGCGACGACTTAGCATAAATCCTATTTATGAGTTGTTCTTTTTGAATAATAATGGGTTTGCCAGCTACACAAACGCTATTATCGGGCAAATCGACAGTTACAACAGCATTAGCACCAATACGACAGTTATTACCAATTGTTACATTGCCAATAACCTTAGCACCAGCACCTATAAGGCAATTATCGCCAATTACGGGGCTTCCAAACCCTTTGGAATCAATAAGCATATTTGAACCAATGGTAACTTGCTGAAAAACAATGCAATTACGACCAATTACAGCTCCTCCACTAATAAAAATGCCATAAATGCCATGTACAAAATTAATTGGACCCGCAATTTGTGTTTCGAAAGGTAAATACGAATTGGTTTCGTGCTGAAAGCCACGATTCAAAAAAAGATAGAACTTTTTTAGAAAAACAGATTTAGTTTGCAGATAGTTGGTACGCAAACCAAAGAAACCACCGTATTTTTTGACTATTGGAGAAAAAAACATAGCTTAACCAATATATATTTGAAAATTTTAGATGCAAAGATAAGGAAACATCCTCGTACTTTTATAATTCTCACTTTTTTGACTAACTTTGCATAATATTAATAAATCGATGAAAAAATGACTTTAAAAAGTGTGATAAAATTAGTAGGTAAGTATGTAAAATACCCATTATCATTAAAAATGGATATTTTCAAACTCATAAAATCGAACGAATATAAAAAATTAGGACTAACTGGCTTCCCGCCAAATTATATTTTTTTCGACCGCTTAAACGAAAAAAGTAACATTATAGATATCGGTTGTGGGTTTGAAGCCGAATTTTCGGTTACCCTTATCAACAAACACAAAGTGAATGCTTTTGCCGTTGATCCAACTCACAAACATGCTCCATTTTTAAAAAAAATTGAAGAGAAATACCCCACAAATTTCAAACATTTACAATATGCTTTGTCGGCCGAAAATGGGAACACCGTATTTTACGAAGCCGAAGATTGCGAAAGTGGCTCACTACTAAACTCTCATCGTAATGTGCTAAATAACAACACGAAAGAATACGAAGTTACTTTGATTGATTTACCCGAATTATTAAAAATTACGGGTCTTAAAAAAGTTGATTTTTTAAAAATTGACATAGAGGGAGCCGAATATACGCTGTTTAACGACAAAAATATTGAAGCCTTGAAGTGCGTCGACCAACTTTTTCTTGAGTTTCATCACATTTCGGTGAAAGATTACACGCAAAAGGATACTTTGAAAATAATCAAGCAAATTGAAAATGCCGGATTCAAAAGTTTTTCTAATGATAGCTTAAATTATTTATTTTACAAAAAATAAATCGATGCGCATACTCATTACCGGAAATAATGGATTCATAGGCACTTACCTTACTCAAAAACTAAAAAAAGAAGGTCATGAGCTGGTGCTTTGCGACTTGAGCAATGGTGTAAACATAAAAAACTGGGATGAGATTTCGGGTATAGCAGGCTTCGATGCCATTATACATTTAGCAAATCTTTCGTTTGTTCCCGCTTCGTTTGTCGACCCAAAACTATTTTACGAAACCAATTACCTCACCACATTAAATATGCTGGAGTTGTGCCGGCTAAATAATGCACGCTTGATATATTTCAGCTCTTACATGTATGGTGCACCTGATTATCAACCCATTGACGAAAAGCATCCATTAAAAGCATACAATCCCTACTCGCAAACCAAACTTATTTGCGAAAGTTTGTGCCAAGGTTATCATCGCGATTTTAAAGTTCCGATTACCATTTTTCGACCATTTAATATTTATGGTAAAGGGCAAAATCCTGATTTTTTGATTCCAACTATCATCAATCAAGCAAAAACAGGAAAAATAACAATTAAAGACGACCGACCAAAACGCGATTATATTCACGTTTCGGATATCGTAGAAGCAGTTGCAGCGGTATTGAAAAAGCCCGCAAAGTCGTCGGAAATTCAAATTTATAATTTAGGTTCAGGTAAAAGTTATTCGGTAAAAGAACTCATTGACATGGTTTCTAATCTTTATGAGACAAAACCCGAATATGTGTGTTTGAACGAAATACGCCAAAATGAAGTGATGGATACCATTGCCGACATTTCGAAAATAAAAGACGAAATTGGCTGGCAGCCAATGGTTTCGTTAGAACAAGGAATTAAAGAATTAGTTTGTAGTTAGTAGTTTGCAGTTTGCAGTTTATAGTTTGCAGTTTGCAGTTTGCAGTTTGCAGTTTGCAGTTTGCAGTTTGCAGTTTGCAGTTTGCAGTTTGCAGTTTGCAGTTTATAGTTTATAGCAAAATACCGCCCCAAGCCCCTAAAGGGGTGTTAAGAGTGGCATTCGAAGTGATTTGAATTAATAAAAGGTGGCAATTTTAAGAGACAAAAGTAATTTCTGTTCCCCTTTAGGGGTTAGGGGTTAATTAATAATTTATGAAAAAAATATTAGTAACAGGAGCAGGTGGTTTTATAGGCTCGCATCTTACGGAGTTGTTGGTACAAAAAGGCTTTGAAGTAAAGGCTTTTGTGCATTACAATTCGTCGAACAAATGGGGTTGGCTCGATAGCTCTACCGTAAAAAATGAAGTAGAGGTAATTACTGGCGATATCCGCGATATGGATTCGGTGTTTGCTGCCATGCAGGGCTGCGATAGCGTTTTTCATTTGGCAGCGCTTATTGGCATTCCGTATTCGTACGTTTCGCCGCAAGCTTATATCAAAACAAATATCGACGGAACGTACAATATTTTGCAATCGGCTCGCCAGTTGGGTGTCGAAAAAATTATGGTTACTTCCACCAGCGAAACCTACGGCACGGCTCAATATGTGCCCATCGACGAAAATCACCCCATGGTAGGACAGTCGCCCTATTCAGCTACAAAAATTGGCGCCGACCAGTTAGCTATAAGTTATTATAAATCATTCGATTTACCCGTAAAAATCGTACGGCCTTTCAATACCTATGGTCCACGACAATCGGCTCGCGCTATTATCCCAACGGTTATATCTCAAATTTTAAGTGGCAAAAGGGAATTAAATTTAGGCAACCTCACTCCTACCCGCGACCTTACTTTTGTGAAAGATACAGCGAATGGATTTTTGCAAATTGCATTGGCCGAAGGACTTTTTGGCGAGATTACGAACATTGGCATGAGCGAAGAAATTACCATTGGCGATTTGGTAAAACTTATTGCTAAACTGATTGGAACAGACGTAGAAATTCGCTCGGACGAACAACGCATTCGCCCCGACAAAAGTGAGGTAGAACGACTTTTTTGCAATAATTCAAAAATTCGAGCTAACACGCTTTGGAAACCGGATTACACACTCGAAAGTGGGTTAACAGAAACTATTGAGTGGATAAAAAATAATTTATCTTACTTTAAAACAGATATTTACAATGTGTAAACGTGCCGTAATTCTTGCAGGTGGAAAAGGAACCCGCCTCAAACCGTACACCATAAGTCTTCCAAAGCCATTGGTGCCAATCGGCGAAATGCCCATTATCGAAATCATTCTGCGCAAATTAGCTAAAAGTGGTTTCGAGCGAGTTACTATCACCGTAAACCACATGGCAGATATTATTCGCGCTTTTTGTGGCGATGGTAGCAAATGGGGAATTAGCATTGATTATTCGCTCGAAGATAAGCCTTTAAGCACTATGGGGCCGCTCAAATTATTATCCGATTTACCCGATAACTTTCTGATAATGAATGGCGATGTATTAACTGATTTGGATTTTGATGCGTTTTACCAAAACCATATTAGTGCCAAAAATATTTTTACCGTTTCGGCTTACACGCGCGAACAAAAAGTGGATTATGGCGTATTAGAAACAGGAGTTGATGACAAATTGGTAAATTTTATCGAAAAACCAACATCTACCTACAAAGTAAGTATGGGCGTGTATATGGCAAATAAAGAAATTTT
>CAMDNO010000052.1 GCA_945902955.1 Porphyromonas cangingivalis | reverse complement strand
TTTTCCGGAAGCGGTATAACCATGCCCAGTTTTAAAATCGAAGCTTCGGGCAACACTTCTTTTGTGTAAAAGTAAGGTGTTCCTGCTGTAATTACCCCAATTTTTTTGCCCTTCAATTCCAGTTTGTTAATGTCGAACTCGTTGCTATCCACAGCCAGACGCCTCATGTGAGCCGGAAAATCATTAAAACATTTGGTCAACTTAGGATGCTCCGAGCCTTTGGCATTCATCATCATGGTTGTCATGATAACCTTGCTGAAACTTACCTTATATTTACTCCGGCATTTTGCTTCGTAAGTGATGCTTTCGTCGATAGAAACACTGCTGGTTGTTTTGCAAATAACCGATGTAATTTTAAGAATTACCGGAGTGCTATATTCTTCGCTTATCTCGAATGCTCTAATCATTAGGTCTTTGGCCTCCTGACTATCGGACGGTTCTAATACCGGGATATTAAACATATTGCCATAATGTCGCACATCGTTATAATCATCACCCGCAATACGGCCTACATCATCGCCAACTACCAGTACCAAACCACCATTAATCTGGCTACCGGCAGCTCCACCCAAAGCGTCAGCTGCCACATGTAACCCCACCGTTTTCATTACCGCAAAGCTACGATAGCCCGCAAACGAAGCCCCAATTGCCACTTCCAACCCTACTTTTTCGTTTGTCGACCATTCGCAATAGATATCAGGATAATAGTGCTTGGTATATTCCATTACTTCGGTGGAAGGTGTACCCGGAAAACCGGAAGCTACTTTTGCGCCTGCTTCAAAGGCACCTCTGGCAACTGCTTCGTTACCATTCATCATTTTCATGGTGGTAATCTTATTTTCTTTCTTCATAATATTAAAAAAACTCCTCTTGTTTTGCGTATTTTTATCAATTTTCTGATAAATCCGACAAAATTAATGCTTTTTTGTTACACTCCAAAATCAAAGAGCAATTTAATTGAAGAAATTGTTATAATTTCGAACAGAGATCAGTAATAAAAATTCTGGGTAGAGTTTAGGCAACAACACCAACATAACAGTTGCTATCGTAGATGGTATAGCCATCGAGTTAACAGATTGTAAACAAAAACGGGAAAAAAGTATTACATGAAAAAAAGCAACAAATTATATGTAAAAAATGCCTGTTTTTTGTCAAAATAAACAATCCTAGCAGTATCCTTTCTCAAAAAGATTTTTAACTTTGTAGTTCCTATTTCCCTATCAGTTATTTCGTAATTTTCACCACTCACATAACCAAGTTTACACCATGCGCAGATTCTCCTTCTCACTCAAACGACTCCTCGGAATAACACAAGTAAAGCAACAAATAGCACGGGAAACTGGCAGTTGTAAACTAATTTAAAGCACCACTTTCGTTGCTCAAATTACTTGAATTTAGAACCTCGAAAATGATGCTTTTAGAAAAGGCAAGGTATCAGAAATTGTAAACAAACGAGAAAATACTATTTTAAAAACACCCGCAACCTTGATGCTGCGAGTGTGTTTATGTGATTACCAATTTGAATTTCTTCTTGTTTTGGTTGTCGTTCCGGTGTACATTCCGCTACTATTATATCTTGAAGTAGAAGTAGTGGTATAAGCTCCGGAATTTGTACTTGTAGTGTACGATGTAGAGCGTGGAGAACCATTACTATAAACACTTGTGCTCGAAGAGTAATTGCCTTTTCCATAATTACTTCTGTTAGTATTTACCGACGTACTTCTACTTGGCGATGAATAACCTTGAGTTGTTGAATACGAACTCGGTGAAGTGCGAACTGTTGTGTTTTAATTCGAATAACTTGGTGAAGAATAAGAACTTTGGCGGTAATTTTGACCATTAATAGTTCCAAACATGCTAAAAACGATTGCGATTGCTACTACTAACTTTTTCATGATGATAATTTTTTAAATTGTTTTTTGTTATTTGTATTTTTGAAAATTGATTTCTAAATGTATATCTGTTTTGTTTGAAAAAAGTAACCCAAGTATTCTGAAAAATAAAAATAAAATTTTGTAATTGGATAAAATTTGGATTGTAACTTGTTTTCTACATAACTATATCTGTATCCTTTTAAAAAAGTAACCAGATAAATGTTTTAATTATCAATTTTTCATTATATATTTGCAAATTAAACTACTAAGGAATATGAAAAAAACAGCAACAAACCTCAAATTGCTACTTTTGTTTGTTTTAGTTACCTATTGTTCTACTATAAATGCTGAAAAATACGCGCTTA
Organism: Porphyromonas cangingivalis; assembly: GCA_945902955.1. Taxonomy (GTDB): domain Bacteria; phylum Bacteroidota; class Bacteroidia; order Bacteroidales; family Paludibacteraceae; genus Paludibacter. The sequence continues at coordinate 20,621 of CAMDNO010000052.1, read as the reverse complement.
TTGTTGCTATTGGTAAATATCCAACTCAGAGTGGATGGGCTACTATAAGTTCCGACAACGATGTGCCAATAATTAAGTCAGCTCTTCTGAAACAAGGTTTCCTTCAACAAAACATAGCTACTATCACGAACGAACAAGCCACAAAAGCTGGAATTACGAACTCGTTCAACAACTTGATTCGAAAATCGCAAGCGGGTGATATTGTTGTATTTCACTTTTCGGGCCACGGACAGACACCAATAACTAATCAATAATTATCATGTCATTACCAATAAATATTACCGATCTCATTCACGGCAAATCAATAGAATGGGAGCGTCTTGAATTTAAAAAAGGGTGGAATCCCGAAGAGGTGGCTCATACATTATGCGCTTTTGCCAACGATCTCAACAATTGGGGAGGTGGATATATCATTATTGGTATCGATGAAAATAATGGTTTGCCTATCCTCCCTCCTGCTGGCTTACAACAAGAACAATTGGATAAAATTCAAGGAGAAGTACTGCTTCTTGCCAATCAGATACTCCCCAATTACTATCCTATTATGCAACCCTATTTGTTGCAGGCTAAACAAATACTGGTTCTATGGTGTCCGGCAGGCGATAACAGACCATATACCGCTTTAAGTACCCAAGGGCAAAAAGGACAGCGTTATCCTTACATTCGCTTTGGGTCGCATAGCATTATTGCTAAAGGTGATAATTTAAGACGGTTGCACGAACTAGCTGCCCGCATTCCGTTCGACGACCGCGTAAATAATCGTTCCACGGTAAATGATTTCGATTTAGGATTAATTCAGGCTTTTCTTCAGGAAGTGAAAAGCGACCTGTACGAAGAAAGTAAACATATTTCGCTAAACGATTTGGCGCGGCAAATGCACATTGCCAAAGGCCCTGACGAAGATTTGCGCCCCGTAAATGTTGGCTTACTTTTCTTTAGCCGCAAACCCGATTTGTTTTTTCCTCGCTCGTGGATTGAATTGGTGTGGCACAAAGGTGATGCCGATGATAGCTTTTCGGAGGTGTATTTCAAAGGGCCTATTCATGTTCAACTGCGTGCTGCTTTGGCATTTATTAGCAACAATATTATTGCCGAAAAAGTAAAAAAAATAAACGGAAAAGCCGAAGCGGACAGATACTATAATTTTCCCTATAAAGCAGTGGAAGAAGCCTTGTCGAATGCAGTTTACCATAAAAGCTACGAACTGGGTACGCCCATAGAAGTGCAAATTTGGCCAGATAAAATTGAAATCCTCAGTTTCCCTGGTCCAGTGCCACCCGCAGATGTGCAAATTTTGAATCAGCAAAAGCGCATAGTGGCACGCGATTATCGCAACCGACGCATTGGCGACTTCTTAAAAGAAATTCATCTTACCGAAGGACGTGGAACCGGTTTTCCTGCTATTTATAAAGCCATGGCAAATAATAACTCGCCCGAACCTGTTTTCGAAACCAACGAGCAATGCACTCACTTTCTTACTACGCTATTTGTAAATCCGTTTTTTGAGGATTTACAAAACGAAATTGGCGAAGAAGAATTATTAAATATCGATAATGGCGGTGCTATTGTAAAATCTGGCGGAGTACTTCCTAAAATTGGTCAGAAGTTCAACAGTTTTAACGATATACTTAGCTATTGTGACCAAGCTAGTGACCAGGTTATAGGCCTAAATAACAACAACATAAGTGATTTTTCTAATACCACTGACCAAGATAGTGACCAAGTTAGTGACCAAGCTAGTGACCAAGTTAATAACCAAGTTAGTAACCAAGTTAGTAACCAAGATAAAAGCCTAATAAACAGCGAAATAAACGACAATAAGAATTTGACTAACCAAGTTAGTAACCAAGCTACTAACCAAGTAAAAGCCATATTAGATTCAACCATACACAATAGGGTTTCAGAAATTTTGACGCTTACACTCAAGCCACAAAAAAGAGATGAAATTCTTCATTCAATAGGACTAAGTAATCATTCCACAAATCGAAAAAAATACCTCGATCCCCTTATTGAATATGGCTGGATAGAAATGCTTTATCCCGATAAAAAATCGAGTCCTAAGCAAATGTACAACACTACTGAAAAAGGAAAAATACTTTTGAAACTTATAACAAGTAAATAAAATGAACAACCAGGATATACAAACCAAAATAGACAATTACTTACTGAAAAGGATGACCAAAGCTGAGCGACAAGCATTTGAAGCCGAAATGACAGCCGACACCCAACTGAAAGAAACAGTGGAACTACAACGGCTATTGGTGACTGAAATTCAGCAACGTGCGTTTATTGCTGAAATTATTGAAGAAACTAAAAGACGTATGGGAGAAGAAGACAAAACGAATGGAGTTCAAATTCCGTTTCAAAAACCTATACCTGATGTTGTTGCAAGTATTCCTACTGTGGCTGCAAGTAGAATTTCGTTACGTAAAATAATGATTGTTGCTTGGTCGGCAGCAGCAATATTTGCAGGTTTATTCTTTGTGAATCAAGCATTTGTAAACAACAGAATGGACAAAGGATTTACACAAAATTTCAGCATCCCCGAAGTAGATGTGATGCGTGGCGGTGAGTACAAGACTTCAGTTGCAAGCAAAGCCAAGATAATAAAAGATATGTCTAAAATGAGTTATTACAGTGCAGAATTCTCAACGCAACACATGCAAGCCAATAACCCATTCAACAATATGTTTATGCAAGATGGGTTGATTCTTTTGCGTTGATAATTAAAAAATTGAAGAAGAATAATCATGAAACAAATCACTTTAGTCGTACTCATTGTAATTCATTTTGCAACGTTAAAAAGTCAAGAGCTGTCTGAAAAAGACCAACTTAATATTCGAACCTTCATTCAATATGTAAAAACCAGCAACAAAGAACAAATTTGTGATCTGGTAACGTATCCTTTAGTACGAGAATCTCCAATTCCAGCAATCCGAAACAAAAAAGAATTGCTTACACGTTTCGACGAGGTTTTCGACACCAAACTAATGGCAATTATTGCACAATCGGACATAGCTACTGACTGGTCTGAGGTTGGTTGGCGCGGTATAATGCTTCTATCGGGCGATGTATGGCTCAGTTCTGATGGAAAAATCACAGCAATAAATTATCAATCGGAACTGGAGAAAGCAAAGAAAGAGAAATTAATTTTGGCACAAAAAAACAACCTCCATCCGTCTTTAAGTAGCTTTATAAAACCAATTTGCACACTCCAAACCAACACTTACCGCATCCGGATTGACGAAATTAGCAACAAAAAATACAGATATGCATCCTGGAAACGATCCCAAACTCAGGCAGAAAAACCTGCATTAATCCTGCAAAATGGTGAAGTTAATTTCGACGGCAGCGGAGGAAATCACAGCTATATTTTTAAGTCAGGTGAATACAGCTATATCTGCGAAATCATTAATTTAGGTGCAAAAAAAAGTCCCTCGTACGAACTAATTGTTACCAAAAACGGAGCTGAACTAATGCGACAGAAGGCAACACTTTACAGATGAAAAACAGTCAATTTATTTGAAAAAAACTCAATCAACAACAACTCTTTTCTCAAAAAGATTTTTAACTTTGTAGCTCCTTATTTTCTTACAATTATTTGCAAATTTTCACCATTCTCATAACCAAGTTTACACCATGCGAGGATTCTCCTTCTCACTCAAACGATTCCTCGGAATAACACAACTAAAGCAACAAATAGCCCGACAAACCGGCGTACCAACTACCAAGAGTGGATTGGAACGAAAGAATGGTAGTGCGGTGATAAAGGCTTTGTTTGGGAAGAAATAAATACTATACAACACTTTCGATGAATAATATCATTTTCAAAACCCGCGACGAACTTATTCAGGTACATCCCAGCGAAATTGTTTATTTTCAGGCTGATGGAAATTATTCTAAATATCCTTTAAATAATAAAATTTCATTTTTACCCATTAAAACAATTTCTGCTTCAAATTTTACAGTTGAACCAATATAAATTTGAGTAATGGATACTTTAGCTTCTCCATTATTACTGTCGTAGGTATTGAAATACCGCCATGTAAATGTAATTTCCTTTGCGGTATACGTTGTTTCTGTTTCTGCTATGTCATTTGTTTTAAAGGAATAAACGCCTCCATACGATTGTGAGTTTTTATTTCGCCAGATATTAGCGAAGCATGGCGAGTTGTTTTCACACATATAAAAACTTAATGCAATGTCGCCCTCAAGCGCTAAATTGTCATAATTTACACCATTGATTGAATAATTTGTTACTTTATACGTAATTGATTCATTTTGAGCAAATAAATTAATTGAAAACAGACTCATAACGATTACGATTTTTACTATATTTTTTTTCATGTTCTTTTTTTTATTAATTGATTTATTTTTTACGAGTAAAGCATCACTATCACAGTTCCTGTTGGAACAAGAACATCGAAAATGATGCTTTTAGAAAAGGCTAGGTATCTGAAATTGTAAACAAACGAGAAAATACTATTTTTAAAACACCCGCAACTTTTAAGCTGCGAGTGTGTCAAAGACATATTACCAATTTGAATTTCTTCTTGTTTTAATGGTTGTACCAGTATAACTTCCGCAGCTGTTGTATCTCGAAGTTGAAGTAGTAGTATAAGCTCCGGAATTTCTACTTGTAGTGTAGGATGTTGAACGTGGTGAACCATTACTGTAAACACTTGTGCTCGACGTATAATTTCCATTTCCATAACTACTTCTGTTCGTATTTACCGACGTACTCCTGCTTGGCGAACTGTAAGTTTGATACGTTGAGTACGAACTTGGTGAGGTTCTAACTGTTGTGTTGTGATTTGAATAACTTGGTGAAGAATAAGAACTTTGACGATAATTTTGTGCATAGATAGTTCCAAACATGCTTAAAACGATTGCGATTGCTACTACTAACTTTTTCATGATGATAATTTTTTAAATTGTTTTTTGAATTTTGTTTATTTGTAAATTGTTTTGTTTAAATGTATATCTGTATAATTTCAAAAAAGTAACCAGAGATTAAAAATTAAAATTGAAATTTATTTTCGAATAGAATTTAGTTTGAATTTCAATCTCTATAATGTTATATCTGTGTTATTTCAAAAAAGTAACCGCATTGTCAATTTAAATTTGATTATTTAGTACTCATTAAATAATATATCGCTGATATTAAGCAATATATATTATTGAATTTTGAAAAAATATTTTCTTTCAAAAACAGGATTTATTAATTATCTGGCATTAATAATCAATTATTTACTTGTATATTTGCATTTTAATACCATTAATTTTATGAAAATATCAACAATCCGTTATACTATAGTACTTTTACTATTGATTTCAGTCCTCTCATTCACTGTTAATGCCGAAAAGCGGGCGTTAATTGTTGCCATTGGTAAATATCCAACTCAAAGTGGTTGGGCGTCTATTAGCTCCGACAACGATGTTTCACTTATCAAATCATCACTTCAAAAACAAGGTTTTAAATCAGAAAATATTGGAATTGTTAGCAATGAAAAAGCAACAAAAACGAGCATTGTTAATGCATTTAATACTTTAATAAATAATTCTCAAGCCGGTGACATTATTGTTTTTCATTTCTCGGGTCATGGGCAACAAGTTACCGATACCAGTGGCGATGAGTTGGATGGTTTGGACGAGGCTCTAGTACCTTACGATGCAGGTAAAACAAATGAAAATGGAACTGGAAATTTAAAAACACATTTACTCGATGATGAGTTAAATACGCTATTAGCCAAATTACGAACTAAAGTAGGAAGCAAAGGTGATGTACTTGTTTTTTTGGATGCCTGCCATACTGGAACTGGTACTCGTGGAATGGAAAAGCCTGAAACGGGAGCAATTTATCGGGGAACGAATGATATTTATGTCATTCCTGGTTATGAGAAAGCCATTGAAAATAAAAAGCAATATGTAGATTCAACCTCATATAATGAAGATTTACCTGCTACAAGAGGTGGGTCAACTATACTCTCGCCAATTCTAATAATGAGCGCCTGTTCGGCTGAACAACAAAACAAAGAATACAGAAACGAAAAAGGTATTGGTTTTGGATCGCTCTCTTATGCATTAAGTAAAGTGCTAACACAAAATAATACAGGCATGTCCTACGTTGCATTTTTCGAGTCTGTACGAAATGAAATGCTACCTCTTATGGGACGCTTACATTACCAAACACCACAATTAGAAGGTGATGCTAATCGAACTTTTTTTGCTGGCAAAACAGTGAATATTCCACCGTATTTTACCGTAAATAAAATGCTAGCTGATGGCCGAACAATTATTAATGCAGGAACAATGAACGGTATTTTTACCGGAGCTGAAATTGCTTTTTATCCAGCCGACACATACAATAGAAACAAAACAAAGCCAATAGCAGTATGTAATGTGGATAGTGCCACCTTATTCGAAAGTATGCTTACACTTAGTTCAACTATCAACAAAAAGCAAATTGTAAATGCATGGGCCTTTGTTACAAAATACCGTTACAGAACATCAGAAGCTGAAAATCCCGACGAAATGAGGGCAAGAGTTTTACGAAAAGCAAAATCGAAAGCATCAAATGTTGAATTTGAATTTATTCCGGTTGATAACAATGGAAAGCAATGGAATATAAAAAGCAAAACTAAAAATGGGAATATTGAATTTAAGTATGGCGACCGTTTTGTAATTCGTGTTACCAATAACGATACGAAACCAATGTTTTTCCAATTGGTAGATGTTATGCCAAACAATGCCATTGCTTTAGCTACTGATGGCACAAAAAAATATGATTATATCCTTCAACCGGGCGAAACGAAAATTTTCCCAAAGGATGTTTTCATAATCGACGCTGGTTCTCCATTAGGCATGGAAACTTTAGTTTTGATAGCTTCCGAAAAGCAATTGGATTTGTCGGCAATTGAAAACAAAAAACCACAACCCAAGCGCAGCGACTCAAACGAATTTGAAGATTGGCTCAACAACCTATATAGCAACGATAGAGCTATAGCAATTTTTGATTCCAATAGAATAAATATTGCTACTAAAAGTTTTATTGTAAAAGAAAAGTGATTGCCAAAAGCTAGCTAAGAATTATGAATTAAGCATTATAAATTATGAATTGTATTATATGACCAGAGAACAACGAATCGCTTACGATAATGACCGACTTAAAAATGTACGTGTAGATGACCGGCGTATTATATCAAATATTTACGAGGATTGTAATTTTCTTGTTAAATCGTATGCAGCTAAATACTCGCAACAAAATGGGTTGGATATTGAAGAGGCTTATCAGGAAGCCTTTTTAGTTTGTTACCAAAACATAAAGTCAGAAAAACTACAAGTGCTAACTGTTGAGTTCAAAGACTATATAAGTCAGATTATGAACTATAAAGTACTCGACCAACTCTATAAAATTGATCCGGAAAAACGAAAGCGGTTACAAAATCCCGAAAATACAGATATAGTGGAAGGAGAACATATTATTCGGCATGTAAACTTCACAAGCGAACTGGCAGATGAACCATCTGATGACGATACTCCGATAGCTGCAGGCAAAGTAAATCCATTAGCAACAGGCAATTACGATTACGAAAAAGACAGACAAGAAACAATAGTTCGGCAAGTGGTAAAACTGCTAACCGAACCATGTAAAACAATACTTGATCTATTTTATTTTAAAGAGCTTAGCCTTAAGGAAATGATAGGCCAAGTAGATGGATATAGTAGTGTAGATGCCCTAAAAACCAAAAGCTATAAATGCAAAAAAGGTCTTGAAAGTGAGCTTAGATTAAAGTTAAGTATAAGCAATTAGTAATAATTAATTCGAATCCAATATGAATAATATAGACATACAAGATAAAATTGACAATTATCTGCTAAACCGGATGACAGATACAGAACGACTGGATTTTGAAACTGAAATGGCTTCTGATAGTCAGCTGAAAGAAACCGTTGAATTGCAACGCCTTTTAGTAACCGAAATCAAACAAAGAGCATTTATTTCGGGGATTATAAAAGAAACGGAAGAGCGAATGAATAAGACCAGGAGACCCCATATTACATTCCGCCAAATTATGGTTGTTTGTTGGTCGGCTGCTGCCATTTTTATAGGTGTATTTTTTGTAAATCAGTCTTATGTAAATAGTCGAATGGATAATCTTTATTCCCAGTATTACGCCAACCCCGAAGCCGATGTGATGCGCGGCGATAAGGATAATACCGAACAAACTACTTTTATAAAAGCTGTAGTATTAATACAGGAACAACCCGAGCAAGCCCTCACAGCTTTACAGGCACTATACACACAACCCCAAACTTACAGCTATTTCGAAGATGTTCGCTGGTATTTGGCACTAACCGAATTAAAGCTTCACAACAAGCGCGAATCCACTAAATACCTGAATGAGCTGATTGATAGTGAGTTTTATGGTGAAAAGGCAAGTAAATTGTTGGAGGGCTTGTAAAATTATTGAAATAATTTGCAAATATGGTTTTAGACAAGAATTCTAAAAAAAATATATATCCCGTGAAACATAAAAAACAACATACAGAAATTACAATCAGGAGTTCGGCAGCCGAATACTTAACCTTTGTAGCTGCTACGGGCGATAACACCGAAAGTATAGAAATGCGTTATGAGAATGAAAATGTTTGGCTTACGCAAAAAATGCTGGCCGAATTATATGACGTTTCTGTATCTGCTATCAATCAACATCTTAAAACACTTTTTGAAGATAATGAATTAATTGAAGATTCAGTTATTAAGAATTACTTAATAACTGCCAACGATGGTAAACAATACAACACAAAACACTATAATCTACAAGCAATTATAGCCGTTGGCTTCAAAATAAATAACCAGCGAGCCGTTCAGTTTCGGAAATGGGCAAATAGCATTGTAAAAGAATACACCATACAGGGCTGGACTATGGATGTGGATCGCTTAAAGAATTTTGGCACTATTCTTACAAAAGATTACTTTCAGAAACAACTTGAGGTAATACGAGAAATACGCCTTTCGGAGCGAAGGTTCTACCAAAAAATCACTGACATATACTCCACGGCTTTGGATTATGATACAAGCTCAAAAACTACAATTGACTTCTTTAAAAAAGTTCAGAATAAACTCCATTGGGCAATACATGGACATACGGCAGCCGAAATAATTTACAAACGAGCAAATGCCGAAATCGAAAATATGGGACTACAAACCTGGGAGGCTGCACCCAGAGGAAAAATAAAAAAATCGGATGTAGTGATAGCAAAAAACTACCTCGAAAACGACGAATTACATTCATTAGAATTAATCGTATCGGGTTATCTCGATTTTGCAGAAAATCAAGCAAATAGAAATGTTCCGATGACCATGAATGATTGGGCGAAACACCTCGACAGAATTTTGATGGCTACCGAACACGAGCTACTTACCAATGCAGGTAAAATATCCAACGAAGTTGCACGGCAACACGCCGAAACCGAATGGGAAAAATATAGAATAGTGCAAGACCGATTGTTCGAAAGCGATTTCGATCGATTTTTAAGTCTCAATGAATCAGCAAAAAAAATCAAAGAATAAACACGATGTTTTGTTTAAAATGCCTAAAGGACATTCTAAAGGACATTTTGTCCTTTAGAGCCTATTGAATGTATAAAAAGAAAACAATATGGATATTTATTTTGTGGGTTTAAAATCGAAAAGCAATGAATTTCAGGCAGTTACCAACAATAACTCAGATTCACTCAATTCGATAAAATACAATATCTTTGAAAGTGATAGTAATTTACACGTAGGATACATTGAAGGATATCTTGCAAACGAAAACACTTTTATTTCGGTAGTGCGTATTGACCCAAATTTTCAAGGCAAAAGAATAGGGTTCGAAGCATTTAACAAGGTTTTTCAGGAACTCAACACCAACAATACAATTACTAAAATTTGTGGTACTTGGCACAAAGATGATGAATTTAGTACCTGCTACGATGGTATGTCCACAAATCTAAGAGTTTTTAAAGCCGAATTAAACAACAATACAAACCTATCAGAATGTGCTTTGAAAACTCCCACCGGTAAGTGGGCAAAAAAACTTGGATTTGAAATGTGCGAAGTAATGCGGAATGAAGAAACGGTGGTGGAGGTGGTGTTTGGAAAACAAGGTGAAAGCATATGATAAAAGTGATAAAATTCAAATTGATTAAAAAGATTGATAAATAACAAATATGACTAATAACAAGGACAAATCAGCTTCATTCCGTTTCTATCGAAATTATAACGAGAAGCATCAAATTATCGCAATTAAATTCACTGATGAATTTGAAGATTATCAAGTATTTCTTTGGGACAATGTAAAACATTCAGCAAAAGATTTGAAAGTTGATGATAAAAAATTGTTTTATTCACAATTTGCAGCATTACCAAATTTAAATGACGATAAATACTGTATTAAATTGACAATAAACGATATAGAAAGCAATTGGGAAATTGTTGCTTTGGATAAGATTATGTTTAATAATCAGTTAATTGAATTTGTTAGTGAAAATGCTAATGATAAAAAGGTATCGAAAAATTGGATTGAGAACATAGAAGAAATAATGCGTTGCATAGATAGAAAAAAGAAATTTTCCATTTAGCAATTTAGTTAAAATAATTTAATGAAATGATAGTATTAGATAAAGCTACTACAGAGCAGCAATTTAAGTACAACCAAATTATCTCATCTTTAGAGTCAGGTAACTATTTTAGTGATGATGACTATATTTGGCTAAAGGAAAATATAAAAAACGTAAAGCATTACAATCATGTTTTACATTTTTTCTTGTTTTACATTGATTGGCAGCCATTTTACACTGATGTGCCATTAAGAATGACGGTTTATGATATAATTTTCTCAAACAAATGCAAAAAAGATAATACAAGAAGGAAGCAAATTGTAACTGTTTGTGCTGAATTTCGAAAATTGTTCAACGGCGAATTGAAATCACAAGAAGATTTATCGAGAGCAAAAGAGCTAATATTAAACCGATTATCAAATGGTTTAAAATCATTAGAGTTTTATAATAATAAGCTCAATTTCCCTTCAGGTTATAAATCAAAAGGCATACATGAGATTGTTTCAATGATATTTGAATATATTGCGACTGACCCATATATTGATAAGGACTTTGCTCAAGCATATTTAAATGATCTTGATTTTAGATCTCTACTTAACAAAAAATTGTACTATTTCTTTGTCGCATTTAAAACAGCTATTGTCTTCAACAACAGTAACAAACAATTAATAGTAAATAATTTTAGTGTAAGTATTGACAACTTCTTTGCCTTACATGTATTCTTAAGACATACTGTTCCATATAAGTTTCTCGAAAATTACCAACCAACAGAGAATTTAAGTGACTCAACCATCAAAAACGGGTTAAAAGTCACAGTTAATATCACTGCTCATAAAGATGTTGACGGCAGTATTTCAATAATTTCAAAAGATGGTAATTTTCATATACCTAATTTTTCGCCGAATAATATTGATTATTGCAACTATCTGGCTGAATGTAAAAGTGGAAAAGTCCAACCGGCATCCATAGATGAAATTTCAACTTCATTTTACAATAAACTAAAACCAATAATTGATAAATTAGTAGTGAATATCAATTCAAATTTCAGTCCTAATATTATTTATTTCGAAGGAGAAATGTTTGGTGTTGAAATCAATAAGAACGTTTATAGAGAAAAAAGAATTATAGAAATTGGAAGTTTCTATCCTATAAATAGTGAATGGCAAATAAAGTCAGGCATTTCCAACAAGGACTATAAAAGCATTGTTAATCAATTAGATATACCTTGTGATTTTATTATTAAAAGAACTAATAAATAAATTTTCTAATATGAGAATAGTAAAAACTGCATTTTTTTTGCTTATTGTATTTTATTCGGAAGAACTTTTTGCACAAAAAACAGAGATTAAACAGCTCTTTTTTGATGCAGTAACAGCAGGAGATATTGTGAGTGTTAAAACTCTCTTAAAAAAAGGTGCCGATGTAAACTACATTGATTCTGTTGGTCTCACTGCACTTCATATAGCAGCAAGAGATGGTAATATTGAAATAGTGAATATTTTGTTGAATAATGGCGCAAATGTTAATGCGATAGATGTTAACAAAACAACACCGCTAATGTTTTCAGCATATAATGGAGATTTACGAATATGTTATTTATTACAAACTCATGGCGCAGTATTAAACATTAAAGATAACTCTGATAATAGTGCTATTGATTATGCAAAAAAACAAGGATATACTCGCGTAGTAGATTTTCTTTCAAAGCCAAGCACGTATAGTAAAAGACCAACCTATGTAGAACTGTGTGATTCCGCAGCTTATTATAGCAATATCAATAACTTACAAAAGTCAATTTCATTTACAGAAATGGCTGTAAATGAGGCTAAAGTCGAACTTTCTGAAAATCACAGTGATTATCTTTACTTATTAAAATATTTGGCTAATTTATATTCTTCAGACAAGAAATATGATAAAGCAGAACAACTTTACTTAAATATTTTGAACTCAGTTAAAATGCTTTTTGGTGATAAAAGTATTGAAACTGCTGACATCCTTTTTGAATTAGGATTGCTTAATTATACAAAAAATGAATATATTAAGGCTGCACAATATATTGAACAAGACACAATAATTAGAAAAGAAATATTAGGTGATAAACATATCGACTATTTGAACTCATTGGACATGTTGGCTCTAATATATTTCGAATTAGAAAAATACGAAGAAGCTGAATCCATTTATAAAAATATTGTTATAAATTACGATGATCAGAAAGATATACAGAAAGAGTATAGTGATGCAATGACGAATTTTGGGAATCTCTATGATAAAATGAAGGACTATCAAAAGGCAGAATTTTATAAAATTAAAGCAATAAAAATAATTGAAAAGATTAGTGGTATAAACCATATTGATTATGCAAATGGCATTAATAACTTGGCACAAACGTATTCTAATTCTCGTAATTTTGATAAAGCTGAAAAACTGTATTTACAGTCTTTAAAAATAATACAGGACACATTAACAATGTCGAGTCAAAGTTATGTTTCTACATTAAGCAAACTCGCAGATATATATTTAAATACTTTTAATTACAATAAAGCTATTGAGTTGAATATTAATATTTTAAGTATTAAAAAAGAAATTTACGGAATTAGAAGTTCAGAATATGCATATTCATTGGTTGACTTAGGCATTTTATATAATAAATCGCTATATTTTACGAAGTCTGAACAATCATTTATATCTGCACTTGAAATTTACAAATTAAAATATGGCGAATACTCAAAGGAGTTTATAAATTCCTTTTCATTTTTAGCAAGATTATATGCTGATCAAAATCAATATTCTAAAGTAGAAAAGACTTATGATGATATTCAAAACATCTATTTAAAAATCAAAGAAGAGAATAGCTTAAATTATGCTATTCTACTAAATGATATAGCATTAAACAAGTATAATTTAGGGAAATATGAAGAAGCTTTAACTATTTACAAAAAAGCACTTACTACAATAAAATCGATTTCAAAAAGCTCTATTAATGTAAATTATGCATCTATTACAGATAACATTGCAAGTTTATATACTCAAATTGGAAAATATAACGTATCAGAACAATATTGTTTGGAGGCACTAGAAATTAGAAAAGAATTATTTGGTGAACGGCATCCAGATTATGCAATTTCATTACAAAATTATGGTTCGCTTTTAATGAGGAGTGGTAACTATTTGGAGGCAGAGAGTTTTTTCATTAAGGCAAAAGTAATTTATAAAAATTCTTATGGAACAGAAAATCTTAATTATGCAAACTCATTAAATAGTATAGCGTTGTGTCAGATTGAATTAGGTAAATACCGCAATGTTAAAATAAACTTGGATTCTTGTTTAAATATTAGAAAACATATTTTAGGTGAAAACAGTACGGTTTATGCTGCCACACTTAATAATATAGCTGATTTTTATGAAAAAATGGGAAATCTCGAAAAAGCCGAATCACTTTATTTACAAGCGTTATCGATTTACAAAGAATTATTAGGGGAAAATCATCCCAACTATGCAACATTTCTTATGAATTTGGCAGGTATATATCAATCTAAAGAAAATTTTGATAAAGCAGAATCTTTATATCTTCAATCGTTAAAAATATCTAAAGAAATATATGGAGAAAAAAATCCGAATTACGCATTTATATTAAATAACCTTGGAAGTTTATATGACGATATGGGTAATTATACTAAGGCAAAGTATTTTTATCAACAGTCATTAATTATTCGAAAAGAAGCATTGGGCGTTAATCATCCATTATACGCTGCAACACTCGGAAATTTAGCTGGAGTATTTATGAAAATGGACAATTTTTCAGAATCTGAATTGCTTTACAAAGAGATTTTTCGTATGGTAGCTAATTTATTTGGTGTAGAACACCCTGATTTTGCATTAGCATCTAACAACCTTGGCTATCTATATTTAACCATGAAAAAATACGAACAAGCTGAAACCTATTTTATTAAAGCATTAAAAATATGGCTCGATAATTATGGTGAGAATCATCCTTCTTATGCAACAACAATAAGTAATTTAGCTGGAGTATATACAAATTTAAATCAGTTTGAAAAGGCAATGCAAATGTTTGAAAATGCTAATAGAATTTATAAAACAATATTTGGTTCGGAACACCCTACAAATTTTAAATCTTTATATCCATTAGCAGTAGTCAATTTAAAATTAAACAGATTAGAAATCGGAGAGGATTTATATATGAGATATTTTGATGGGTATTCATAAGATACTAAAGAAAAATTTAAATATTTATCTGAAAAAGATAGAATATTCTATTGGAAATCCATAGAAGGTAATTTTTATAAAGGATTTTTATCAACTGCATATAGGTATCAAAATAGATTCAATATACAAAAACTCGCCTACGACAACACCCTCTTTACAAAAAGCCTATTGCTAAACACTTCCCTTCAAATCCAAAATGCAGTATTGCAAAGTGGAGATTCGGCTCTAATAAATACATGGGAAAATATAAGAGAATTAAAACGAACAATAAACCTACTTCAATCCAAACCATTAGTCCAACAAGGTAATTTATCCATATTGGAAGCGCAAGCCGATAGTTTGGATAAAGTACTTACACAAAAGTCACAACTTTACAAGCAAAGTCAGGAAGATATGCAGGTAAAATGGACTGATATTCAACAGAACCTAAAACCCGACGAAGCAGCCATTGAATTTATCAGTTTTAATTATTACAACAAGCATTATACCGACAGTATAATGTATTGCGCCTTGGTACTCAAAAATGACAGCAAGTATCCCGAAATGATTCCATTGTTCGAAGAAAAGCAATTGGATAGTTTATTTGTAAAAAGTGTAACAGATGTAAATCAACTCTACTCCTACCGTGTAACAAATCTTCGGAAAGATTCCGTTGAAAATAAGCTAAATTACGGCTCTAAACTATACAATCTGGTTTGGAAACCATTAGAAGCCAGCTTAAAAGACACCAAAACAGTGTATTACGCTCCTTCAGGCAAATTAAATCAGGTGGCTTTTTCTGCCATTCCCGTAGATAGTACGGTATTACTTTCTGAAAAATACAACTTGCACCAGCTAACCAGCACACGGCAAGTTATAAAGAATACCAATGCAACAAACAAGCTACAAGAAGCAGCTTTGTTTGGTGGCATACAGTATGAATTGGACAATAAACAATTGGCTCAAGTTCAAACTACTAATGCCACAACTAATTATCGCTCTGCATTTGTTGCCGACAGCACCCAACGTTCTAGTACATTCAGTTACCTCAAAGGAACCGACGACGAAGTAAAAGGCATTGCCAATGAATTCAGTAAAAAAGGACTAACCGACCAACTCTATACGGGAGCTATTGCCAGCGAAACGGCTTTTAAAAAACTTAGCGGTACGAATACAGATATTATCCACATTGCTACGCATGGTTTTTATCTGCCGGTAGAGGAAACCAAACGCGAAGATTTCCGATTTATGGGTTTTGATGGTGAACGCCGAAATGTGGTGATAAAAAATCCATTGTTGCGGTCGGGGCTGGTAATGGCGGGCGCCAACCGTGCATGGCGTGGCGATAGCATTCCCGAAAATTGGGAAGATGGCATTCTTACAGCCCACGAAATATCACAAATCAACCTCACCAATACCGAACTCGTTGTTCTTTCGGCCTGCGAAACAGGCTTAGGCGATAATGGTGGTAGCGAGGGTGTATTTGGTTTACAACGTGCTTTCAAAATGGCAGGCGTACAAACACTAATAATGAGTCTGTGGAAAGTGCCCGATACCCAAACTTCACAACTGATGCAGGGCTTCTACAAATACTGGCTCAGTGGCATGACCAAACACGATGCTTTCAAAAAAGCCCAAAATGAAGTACGGGCAACAAATCCCAATCCATATTATTGGGCTGCATTTGTAATGGTGGATTAAAAAAATTCAAATATGAAAAAGTTATTATCCATATCGATTCTATTATTACTAACATGTTTTCTTTTTGCACAAAAAGAAGACTTAAATGCTCGTTTAATTGAAGCTGTAAAAGGTGATAGTATAGAAGTTGTAAAGCTCTGTCTTGAAAAAGGTGCAGATTTGAATTATATTGATTCAACAGGACGAACTCCATTACATTGGGCAGCTGGTAGTCACTTATACAAAATTGCCGAATTATTAATTCGTAAAGGAGCAAAAGTAAACACAAAGGATAATGATGGCAGCACTCCATTAATGTATACAGGTGAAAGTGGAGATTTAAGGATTTGCCACCTTTTATATAAAAGTGGTGCAGATTTTAAACTAAGGGATTCATTTGGAAAAACAGCCATTGATTATGCAAATGCCGGTGGATATATAAGGGTAGCAGAATTTCTTTCTAACCCCAAAACTTACAGTGTAGAACCAACATATTTCGAGTATCTCTCTCTAGCTTATGAACAAAAAAATAACGGAGAAGATGAAAAGGCAATTTATAATTTCGAAAAAGGATTAGAAAAAATAAAAATAGAAGTTTTGGGCTCAAAATCACCATACTATTCATCTTCATTAAACAATCTTGCATTATTATATTTGAAAATGGGTGATTACACAAAAGCCGAGCCATTAATGCAGAAATCACTAAGAATACAAAAAGAAGTTTCGGGAGAAAACCATCTCGACTATGCAACTTCATTACACAATTTAGCTGTGTTATTTATTAATATTGGCAAATATGATAAAGCAGAGCTATTATCAATTGAAGCTCTAAAAATTCAGAAAGAGCTTTTAGGAATAAATCATCCCAACTATGCTATTTCATTAAAAAATCTTGCTTATATTTATGAGAGAAAAGGTAATTATTCCAAAGCCGAACCAATTTATTTAGATGTTATAAAAATCCAAAAAGATGTATTAGGAGAAATACACCCAGACTATGCAAAATCATTAAATAGTCTTGCTGTGCTTTATTTTCAAAATGGTAAATATTCTATGGCTGAACCAATTTTTAAAGAAGCCATAAAAATTCAAAAAGAGGTTTTAGGTGTAAAAAATCCTGACTATGCTACATTTATAAATAATCTTGGACTCTTATATAAAGAAAAAGGTGATTATTATAATGCTGAGCAATTATTTAATGAGGCTCTAAAAATATATTCAGAAGTTTTTGGAAATAAACATCTTTTGTATGCTCAGACGCTCAATAATATAGCAACTTTGTATCAAATTATGGGTAATTATAGCAAGGCTGAACCATATTATATAGAGACGTTGAAAATACAAAGTAGTATTTTGGGTGAACAACACCCAGACTATATTTTATCTTTAAATAATTTGGCTATGTTATATTACCAAATGGGAAACTATTCCAAATCTGAACCGATGTATTTAGCAGTAATAAAAATCCAAAAAGAGGTTTTAGGCGAAGAACACCCTAACTATGCTCTGACATTAAATAATTTGGCTTCTTTGTATCAGGAAATGGGTGAATACTCCAAAGCAGAACCAATCTGTAATAATGTTATTAGAATTCGTAAAGAAGTTTTAGGTGAAAACCATCCTGATTATGTTGTATCAATAAATAATTTAGCAGGGTTGTATTTTAAGCTAGGTATTTATTCCAAAGCTGAACCGTTATTTTGGGAATCACTAAAAATCCAAAAAAAAAATTCAGGCAAAAAAAATTCTTCTTATGCTTTAATATTAAATAATTTGGCTATGCTGTACAAAGAAATTGGTGTATATACAAAAGCCGATTCTATATGTCAGGAAGCTATAAAAATACGTAAAGAAGTTTTAGGTGAAACCCATCCTGATTATGCAGCATCTTTAAATAATTTAGCGACTATTTATTTTGTGATGGGTCAATATTCCAAAGCAGAAACATTCTTTATGGATGCTATAAAAATCCAAAAAGTTGCTTTGGGTGAAAATCACCCAAGTTATATTCAGTCCATAAGTAATCTAGCTTCTTTATATGAAGAAACTGGTAATTTTATTAAAGCAGAAACATACTGTTTGAAAGCATTAGAAATAAGAAAAAAAATATTGGGCGAAAATCACCCAGACTATGCTACTTCGTTAAATAATTTGGCGCATTTGTATGTTTACATGGGCAATTATTCCAAAGCCGAACCAATTTATATCAAAACACTTAAGATACAAAAAGAGTTTTTGGGTGAAAAACATCCTTTTTATGCCACTACATTAAATAATCTGGCTACTTTTTATTTAGAATTAGGGAATTATTCTAAAGCCGAGTCAATCTGTCAAGAAGCAATAAAAATACAGAAAGAAGTGTTAGGAAATAATCACCTTGATTTTAGCACTTCGTTAAATGTGCTTGCAAGTATATATGAAGAAACAGGCAAATACTTAAAAGCCGAAGAAATCTATTTGGAGGTTGTTAAAATTAGAAAAGAAGTCTTAGGTGTAAAACACCAATATTATGCTACTTCTTTGAATAATCTGGCTAATTTATATAATCAGAATAGAGAGTATTCAAAAGCCGAACCTATCTATCTGGAAGCTTATGAAATAACAAAAGAATCATTAGGCGAAAATCACCCAGATTATGTTACGTCATTAATAAATATAGCTAGTGTATATGCTCATATCGGACAGTATCCTAAAGCAGAATCAATCTATATTGAAGCTTTAGAAGCTACAAGAAGAATATTCAGCAAAAACAACCTTGACAATTCTAATTTTTTGAATAATATAGTTGATTTTTATAATGAATTTGGCCAGTACAAGAAATCTGAACCTCTAATAATGCAATCCTACAAAACCTTTATTGATAATTTGCATACGAATTTTTCTTTTCTATCGGAAAGTGAAAGAGATTTATTATGGAACAAAGAGAAATTCAACTTTATTATTTCATATCCTTCTTTTACGTACAATTATTACCCACAAAAACCTTCCATTTCCATTTTCGCATACGACAATACCCTTTTCACAAAAGGTTTATTACTGAATACTTCGCTTCAAATCCAAAATGCAGTTTTGCAAAGTGGAGATTCAGCACTTGTAAATACTTGGGAAAATCTAAGAGGATTAAAGCGGACAATAAACCAACTTCAATCCAAACCATTAGCCCAACAAGGAGATTTGTCTGTAATGGAAGCCCAAGCCGATAGTCTGGACAAAGTGCTTACCCAGAAGTCGCAACTTTACAAACAAAGTCAGTCAGATATGCAGGTAAAATGGATAGATGTGCAAAAGAACCTGAAACCCGACGAAGCAGCTATTGAGTTTATGAGTTTCAATTATTACAACAAGCGTCATACTGATAGTATAATGTATTGTGCTTTGGTATTGAAGAAAAATAGTACTTCTCCCGAAATGATTCCACTGTTTGAAGAAAAACAGTTGGATAGTTTATTTGTAAAAAGTTCATCGGATGTAAACCAACTCTACTCCTACCGTGTAACAAATCTTCGGAAAGATTCCGTTGAAAGTAAGCTAAATTACGGCTCTAAACTATACAATCTGGTTTGGAAACCATTAGAAGCTAGCTTAAAACATACCAAAACAGTGTATTACGCACCTTCGGGCAAATTAAATCAAGTAGCTTTTGCGGCCATTCCCGTAGATAGTACGGTATTACTTTCCGATAAATACAACTTACACCAGCTAACCAGCACAAGACAAGTAATAAAGAATTCAAATACAACAAACAAGCTACAAGAGGCAGCTTTGTTTGGTGGTATACAATATGAGTTGGATACTAAGCACTTGGCACAGGTACAAACTGCTACCGCAACAACCAATTATCGCTCTGTATTTGTAAACGATAGCACCCAACGTTCCAGTATATTCAGTTACCTCAAAGGAACCGACGACGAAGTAAAAGGCATTGCCAATGAGTTCAGTAAAAAAGGACTTTCCGACCAACTTTATACCGGAGCAATTGCCAGCGAAGCGGCATTCAAGAAACTCAGTGGAACAAATACAGATATTATTCACATTGCCACACATGGTTTTTATCTGCCGGTAGAAGAAACCAAACGCGAAGATTTTCGATTTATGGGTCTGGATAGTGAACGTCGGAATGTGGTGGT
>CAMDNO010000051.1 GCA_945902955.1 Porphyromonas cangingivalis | reverse complement strand
GATGTATTTCTTTATGGTAAAATAAACCTTACCGGCAACCTGAATAACAAAACTGCGAATGCCGATATGTTTAATGGTATAGATAATAATCATACCGATTTGACTTTTTCGGGTACCGAGGACCAGTTAATAGGTGGCACTTCTACCGAAAACATTGTATGTCAGAACTTAACCGTTAACTCCGGTTCGAAAGCTGTATTAGGTGCCGGAAAAAAACTGACTGTGTTGGGCGATTTTATAAACAACGGAACCATAACAATTGGCGCCAGCGACGAAGAACAATCGACTGTAAAAATAAGCGGTTCGGTTAGCGGAGCAGGTACATACAAAGTGGAAGCTAACTTAACTGCCGGTCGCAACTGGTATGTGTCGAGTCCGGTTTCGGCTGCCAAATCGAGCGTGTTTAACGCCGCTTCGAATCCCGTGATGTGGTACGACGAAGCGCATGGTTCAACAGTTCCCTGGGCAGCAATTGCCGATAACACCACAAATTTAGTTCCATTCAGAGGGTATATTGCCACAGTTCCCACCAACGGAAATGTAACTTTTACAGGCGGTAGTTTCAACAACAGCGCTCAAACTTTAACAGTATATCGCACTGCCGGACAGGTGAAAGAAGGATTTAACCTCGTGGGTAATCCTTATCCCGCATTTTACGATTTTGGGAGTTCGTCGAAAACAAATATCGAACCTTCGTATTGGTACAGAGCCAAAAACGCGGGCAATACAGCCTACGTTTTTGATACTTACAGCGTAACAAACAGATTGGGAACAAGCCTGAGTGGAAAATCGGTAACTACCAATATTCCACCTATGCAGGCGTTTTGGGTACGTGTAGACGATGGACATAGCTCGGGAACTATTTCGTTCGATAAACAATATATTAATCACCGCGACCTAACCGCCAATCGCCGACGCAGTCCCGAAACTTCGAACGCAAAATATATTCGCTTACAAGTATCTAACGGTGTTAATTACGACGAAGCTATACTCGTTTTCAATCCCTTAGCTTCGGATGGATACGATGCTTACGATTCACCCAAAATGAGTAATGGAAGTGCTGCCATTCCGGAGCTTTACAGCAAAGCAGGTAACGAAGTTGTAGCTATTAACGGTATGAAAGCATTTGAAACAGAAAAGAATGTAGCATTAGGTTTTAATACTGCTCAAAGTAACAGTTTTACGATAAAAGCGACTGAAATTACAGGTTTCGATGCAGGTTACAAAATTGTTTTATACGATTATGTATTAAAAACCGAACATGACTTAACAGGCCTTTCAAATTACGAATTCAGCTCATCAGCGGTAAATACTTTAAATCGCTTCGAAGTACGATTTAAAGTGAGTGGACCAACAACAAATATCGATCCGGCAACCGATTCGGATGCCCGTTTTGTACGGAATGATAATACCCATATTGCGTTACATTTCGATGGACAAATTGAGAGCGACAATTGCATAACCATTTACAATACAGCTGGTATGGCTTTGGCCAATAAGCTTGTTCGTAGCAATATTACCGAAATGCAACTACCCTACCCTGCCGGCGTTTATATTGTGCAGGCTCGTTTAGCAAATCAAACTATTACTCAAAAAATAACGATTAAATAAAAACACACCGCAAAAATTATGAACAAAACAACTAAAAACAAACGAACCTACAAAACTCCCGAAATTGAGTATGTAATGATGGACTCAGAAATTAGCTTACAACTTCAATCAAGTCCGCCACATCCGGTAAATGAAAATACAGGAGCATTAATGAAAGATAATTTCGATAATGAGCCGTATAAAATGGCATAATCATTTTTAATAAAAAAAGGGAATTTGTAGTAAATATAAATTCCCTTTTTTAAAACTACTACATAAAATACACAGAAATTACTACAACATTATTCTGTAAATTGTTACAAAGAATAATTATAACATCCTCTATTTTTGTGTTTTAATCCATTTACATTGTATTTAAAAACAATCACATAATTATTTATATTATGAAAACTCTAAAACGCCTTCTCGTTTTTTGTGTTGTGTTAGCTGTATCAATTACTAATCAAAGTATTTTTGGCGCTAGTACAAGTTTTAATTACACCGGAGCTCTGCAAACATGGACTGTGCCAGCCGGTGTTACAAGTATTACTATTGATGCGTATGGAGCACAAGGTTATCCGGGTAATGCAGCAGGAGGATATGGTGGATTAGCATCGGGTAACTTAGCTGTTACTCCGGGGCAGGTATTGTATATTTATGTAGGTGGTCAAGGTGGTTACAATGGCGGTGGAATAGGTGGGCTCAGTCAGAATGGAACTTATGGTGGCAATGGCGGTGGTGCATCTGATGTAAGAGTTAGTGGAACAGCATTAAATAATAGGGTAATCGTTGCCGGTGGTGGTGGCGGAGGTGGTCGCGATGGTTCGTATCCATACTGTCAACCTTCACCTGCAGGAGCTGGTGGTAGCGGAGGTGGTACAGCCGGTTCGAGTGGTTATAGTAGCACATGTGCATGTGCTGGTGGAGGTACAGGAGGTGATGCAGGAACTTTATCGGCAGGTGGTGTTGCAGGTTCGCATTCGGGTGCATGTACACGTGCAGGCTGGACTGCCGGTACAGATGGAAGTTTTGGAACAGGTGGAAATGGTAGTACATCTACTTATGCATCCGGCTCCGGTGGTGCCGGCGGTGGTGGCGGAGGCTACTATGGCGGTGGTGCAGGGGGTAATGGTTCGGATACAACACCCGGAGGCGGTGGCGGTGGTGGTTCGTCAAGTACTTCCGGTGTTACGAGTGGTTCTACATCATCCGGAGTACGTTCTGGAAACGGATATATTTCTTTCACTTATACAGTTGCTACGGGTCCGGCTATTACAACTTCGGGTACTCTTTCAGCATTTTCTTCTATTTCGGGTACAGCTTCAGCAGCGCAAAGCTTCACTGCTTCGGGGTCGATGCTTTCGACAGATATAACTGTGGCTGCACCTTCGGGCTTTGAAGTATCACTTGCTTCAGGTTCGGGATATGAAAATTCAATTACGTTGACACAATCTTCGGGTAATGTAGCTTCTACAACCATTTATGTTCGGTTAGCAAGTACTGCATCCGGAACACCTTCGGGAAATATTACATTGACATCTACGGGAGCAACTACTCAAAATGTAGCCATAAGTGGATCTGTTTACAGCATTCCTTCCACACAGGCTTCGGAAATTTCAGTCAGCAGTATTACTGAATCTTCAGCTTCTATCAGTTGGACAAATGGGAACGGAAGCAACCGTGTAGTATTTGTAAAAGCTGCAAATAGCGGTACTGCTTCTCCTGTGAATGCAACAACTTATACGGCTAATACTGCATTTGGTTCAGGAACACAAATTGGCAGTACCGGTTGGTATTGTGTGTATAATGGTTCCGGTAGTTCAGTTGCAGTAACAAATCTTAGTATGGCAACTAATTATTCTGTTATGGTAATGGAATACAACGGAATAGCTGGTACTCAAATCTATTTAACAAACACTTCAACCAACAATCCAAAGGTCTTCAATACATCCAGGACTAAAACATTCGACTATTCCGGTTCAATTACAAACTGGACAGTACCTCCAGGAATAACTCAAATTACTGTAGATGCGTATGGAGCTCAAGGCGGAAACGATATGTGTTCGAATGGATATAATTATGGAGGCTTGGGTGCTCGTATGAGTGGTACTTTTAGTGTAACTCCGGGTCAAACCATTCAGATTTTAGCTGGTGGTCAGGGTGGAAATGCTGCTTTAGCATGTAGCCGTGGCGGTGGTGGTGGTGGTGGCACCTTTGTTTATAATTCAAATACTTCAACTTTAATGATAGCAGCCGGCGGCGGTGGTGGTGCTGGTCAGGCAGGTTATGGCAGCGCAACAACTGCCAATGCTAACATTACAACTAATGGTAATGCAGGTTCAAACACAGGCGGGGCAGTTGGTGGAACATCGGGTTATGGCGGAAATGCCGCATCGATGGCAGGTGGTGGTGCCGGATGGAATAATAATGGAGCAACAGGTTCGTATAGTACAGGTGGTACTCGTTTCTTAGCTGGTGGCGGTGGTGGCACACTTTATAGCGATGGGGCCAATGGTGGTTTTGGTGGCGGTGGCGGTAGTTATGCTGGTGCTGGTGGTGGCGGTGGCTACTCTGGTGGCGGCGGTGGTGGCTGGTCTATGTCGGGCTGGGGCGGTGGTGGCGGCTCATACAATGCCGGCATCAGTCAAACAAACGCAGCAGCTGCCCGACAAGGCAATGGCTATGTTACAATTAATTGTATTATTTCTCCATCTATTTTAGTTGGTGGAACAATTAATCCATTTGTTAGTACGACTTCTGTTGCATCCGAAGTGCAAACCTTTACAGTAGCAGGTACAATGTTGACAAATGATATTACAATAACAGCACCTACAGGTTTTGAGTTGTCAACAAATAACAACTCGGGATTTGCAACAAGCAAAACATTGACACAACTATCCGGTAGTGTCTCCGAAACAACTTTATATGTACGCCTGTCTGCATCGGCAAGTGGCAGTCCATCCGGCAATATAAATATAACATCTACAGATGCTACATCTCAAACAATAGCCGTAAGCGGTACTGTATACGCCACTTCTACAGTTCAGGCAACTAATATTGTTGCCAGTAATATTGCTAACACAACAGCAACAATCAGTTGGACAAATGGTTATTGTAGTTCAAGAGCCGTTTTTATTAAACAAGCCGAAAGTGGAAGTGCTTCACCCGTAAACGGAACGGTATATTTAGCAAATACAGTATTTGGTTCAGGAACTCAAATAGGAAGTTCTGGATGGTATTGTGTGTATAACGGAACCGGAACTACTGTGAATGTAAGTGGATTAACAGGTGCTGCATTTTATATGATTATGGTTGTGGAATACAATGGTAGTGTTAGTTATCCTACATATATTTCATCATCAGCTACAAATAATCCCAAACAATTAATTAGTTCCACATTATTTACAACCGATTATTCCGGTTCAATTGTCAACTGGGCAGTTCCATCAGGAGTTCGTACTGTTACAATAAATGCTTATGGCGCACAGGGAGGAAATGATATGTGTTCGAATGGATATAATTATGGAGGCTTGGGCGCTCGTATGAGTGGTACATTTAGTGTAACCCCGGGTCAAACCATTCAGATTTTAGCCGGTGGTCAGGGTGGAAATGCTGCTTTAGCATGTAGCCGTGGCGGTGGCGGTGGCGGCGGTACCTATGTTTACAATGCAAGTACATCGACTTTAATGATAGTAGCCGGTGGAGGTGGTGGTGCAGGTCAGGCAGGTTATGGCAGCGCAACAACAGCCAATGCCAATATTACGACCAACGGAAATGCCGGCTCAAATACCGGTGGTGCAGCTGGTGGAACATCGGGTTATGGCGGAAATGCCTCATCGATGACTGGTGGTGGTGCCGGATGGTATAATAATGGAGCTTCAAGTGGTTATGGTACGGGGGGAATGAGATTTTTAGCCGGTGGTGGCGGTGGCACACTTTACAGTGATGGTGCTAATGGCGGCTTCGGTGGTGGTGGCGGTAGTTATGCCGGAGCTGGTGGTGGCGGTGGCTACTCCGGTGGCGGTGGCGGTGGCTGGTCCATGTCGGGCTGGGGCGGCGGAGGCGGCTCATACAATGCTGGTATTAACCAAACGAATGCAACAGCAGCTCGTCAGGGAAATGGCTATGTTACAATAAATTGTCATATTGTTCCTTCAATTATTACCGGTGGTGTTTTAAATTCATTTACAGCAAGTAATGGTATGGTGTCGGCAGCACAAAGTTTTACAGTATCAGGAACATTATTAACTAACAATATTACAATAACAGCACCTACAGGTTTTGAAGTTTCAACGAATAGTAATTCAGATTATGCAACTAATTTAACACTTAATCATAGTGCTGGAGTTGTTACAGAAACTACCATTTATGTACGAATGTCTGTTTCGGCAACCGGAACTCCTTCGGGAAATATTGTATTGACTTCAACCAATGCAACAACTCAAAATGTAGCTGCAAGTGGCACTGTTTATTATACACCATCTACCCAGGCTTATAATGTTAGCTTGAGCAGTACAACTATTTCGCAAACAACCATTAGCTGGACAAATGGAAATGGATCGAACCGTGCTGTATTTATGAAAGTAACCACAAGTGGATCGGCATCACCTGCCAATGGTACAACATACACTGCAAATTCTGCATTCGGTTCAGGTACACAAATTGGTAGCACCGGTTGGTATTGTGTATATAATGGAACAGGAAATAGTGTTGTGGTAACTAATTTGCTACCAGCAACCAAATTTATGGTAATGGTTACAGAGCATAACGGAATTGAAACAAGTTATACTTACAAAACCAGCAATTCAACTAATAATCCTAATACTTTAACAACATCAAATCAAACTACATTTAGTTATAGTGGTTCTATTGCAAATTACGTAATTCCGTCCAATATCAGCCGACTCAAAGTGGATGCTTATGGAGCGCAAGGTGGACATGATTTGTGTTCGAATGGATATAATTATGGTGGCTTGGGTGCTCGCATGAGTGGCACATTTAGTGTAACTCCGGGTCAAACCATTCAGATTTTAGCTGGTGGTCAGGGTGGAAATGCTGCTTTAGTATGTAGCCGTGGAGGTGGCGGCGGTGGTGGCACCTATGTTTACAATGCAAGTACATCGACTTTAATGATAGCAGCCGGTGGTGGTGGTGGTGCAGGTCAGGCAGGTTATGGTAGCGCAACAACAGCCAATGCCAATATTACGACCAACGGAAATGCCGGCTCAAATTCCGGTGGAGCAGCTGGAGGAACATCCGGTTCAGGAGGAAGTGCCACATCGATGACTGGTGGCGGAGCCGGTTGGAATACAAATGGAGCTTCAAGTGGTTATGGTACGGGGGGAATGAGATTTTTAGCCGGTGGTACTGGTGGCACGCTTTACAGCGATGGTGCTAATGGCGGCTTTGGTGGCGGTGGCGGAAGCTATGCAGGTGCTGGTGGTGGCGGTGGCTACTCAGGTGGCGGCGGTGGCGGTTGGTCCATGTCGGGCTGGGGCGGCGGTGGCGGCTCATACAATACTGGTGATAATCAGGTAAATGAAGCTGGCTCACGTTCTGGAAATGGTGAAGTTATTTTAACTTTCTATCCTCTTGCTTCGTTATCGACCTCATCGGCTTCAAGTATAACGGCTACAACAGCTATATCTGGAGGCACAATTTTGACTGATGGAGAAAATTCAATTTCCGCCCGCGGCATTTGTTGGAGCACATCACAAAATCCGACAATTTCCGACAGCAAAACAACTGATGGCACAGGTACAGGAAGTTTTACAAGTAACTTATCCGAACTTACAGCCGGACAGGTTTATTATGTGCGTGCTTATGCTACTAATAGTGCAGGAACTGCTTATGGCACTCAGGTAAGTTTCACCTATATTACAGCCAATGTGAATGCAAGTTCGTTTGCAAATCCTACAGTTTCGGATGTGGTGGTTACAGCTGGTACTACTTTCAGCTGCAATGCATCCAACAATAATTTCAATAGCATTACCGTTCAGCCGGGAGGTAAACTCACCTTAGACGATACCCGCACACTGAATGCCGGAAGCCTTGTGCTCGAAAGTAGCGCTACAGGAACAGCAACATTTATTGATAATAATACAGGGGAAACTCCTCCTGAAATTACGGCTACCGTAAAACAGCACCTTACTTCGGGTCGTAACTGGTATGTGGCAACTCCGCTTGCAAATGCTACTACAAGTGCTTTAAGTACAGCTGGTTCAATTCTATATTACAACGAACCAACAGCCGAATGGCTTGAGCCGGTTTCGGGCAGTACGTTAAACCCAATGCGTGGTTATATATCAGCTTCGACAAGCACCACAGGTAGTATTTCGTTTACAGGTACTTTGAATTCAGGCGAAAAGTCAATCGCATTAACCCGTACCGCAGGAAAAGCAAAAGAAGGATTTAATTTGGTGGGAAATCCATATCCTTCTTATGTCAGCTGGGACGATGCGACCAAAACAAATCTGGACAATACGATATGGTATCGAACTAAAAATGTATCGAACGCTTATGTTTTCGACACCTACGGTTCGGTATCGGGTATAGGAACAAATAACAATGGAAGCTTAGCAGTTTCGGGAGTAATACCTCCTATGCAATCGTTCTGGGTACGTGTAGCTGCAGGCAATGCAAGTGGTTTATTATCATTTACCAACGCCATGCGCTCGCACGGTTCGAGCGGAAATAGATTAAAAGCACCTTCGGCTTCGAATGCAAATCAAAAACTTGTTCGATTACAGGTTAGCAACGGTACAAACAGCGACGAGGCCATTCTGCTATTTAATGCTAATGCTTCCGACAATTTCGATGCGTACGATTCACCCAAAATGAGTAACGGCAATGCTGCTATTCCTGAGATTTATAGCAAAGCCGGCAACGAAATTTTGGCAATTAATGGGCTTAAAACTTTTGAAGGCGAACGGCATATAGCATTGGGATTCAATACAGCTCAAAATAACACGTTCAATATCAAAGCTACTGAAATAGTTGGATTTGCTGCTCAAGAAAAAATTGTTTTGTACGACATTGATAAAAAAATTGAACACGATTTAACGGGCTTAACAAATTATGAATTCAGCTCATCGGCCACAAATACTTTAAGTCGCTTCGAACTGATATTTAAAGTAAGCGGTAATTCAACCGGAGTCAACACAGAAATCGATGCCATTGCCCGTTTTGTACGCAACGACAATACCCATATTGCTTTGCATTGCGACGGACATATTAACAGCGATGATTGCATAACTATTTACAATACAGCCGGTATGGCTTTGGCCAATAAATTAATTCGTAGCAGTATTACCGAAATGCATGTACCTTATCCTGCCGGCGTTTATATTGTGCAGGCTCGTTTATCAAATCAAACTATTACTCAAAAAATAACAATTAAATAAAGATATCCGTATAAAATGACCTAAATAATTAAAGAGAGAATCTGCAATGGGTTCTCTCTTTTTCAATAATTACACAAAAAAAACAGTTGATTTACAATATTTTGTAGAAAATACGACTGCATTTTTGTAGAAATTATTACAAATAATATAATTTGTATCCGCTATTTTTGTAAAATTCACAATATAGTATTTTTCACCCACTTATCATAACCAGACAGTCATGAAGAAGCACTACATTTTTATTGCCGTAATGGCATTTTTCAGCCTAAGTATTTTAGCACAAACAGCAGTTGCCCCCTCGGGAAGTGGCACTTCCATCAATCCTTATCAAATTGCCTCCTGGCAAAATTTGTACTGGATAAGTCAAAACTCAGCGCAATGGAGCAAGTACTACGTTCAAACTGCCGACATTGATTTTGCCGAAGCATCGCCCGCAATAAACACTTGGGCGAGTGGTGCAGGATGGACGCCGATAGGGAATGCAACCACCAAATTTACGGGCAGTTACAATGGACAAGGGTATAGTATTATTGGTTTGTATATTAATAATGCAAGTGGAGAAAATTTGGGTCTATTCGGCTTTATTACGGGAAATAGTTCTGCTACAATTTCAAATTTATTTATTCAGGGTACATTTTCGGGTTCATGTCGTTTAGCAGCTCTTGTTGGAAATATTGAATCCTCTAATATCTCAATTACAAATTGTCATTCAAATGCGACAATCACTTCTACAAAATCAACAACAGATTCTTATGCAGATACCGGAGGATTAATAGGTTTAATAGCAAGTGGTGCTCCAACAATTACAAACTGCTCAGCATCTGGCACTGTTACCGGTCAGGGCTTACGAAATGTTGGTGGATTAATTGCCTATTTAAATAGTGGCACTGTACAAAAATCATTCTCAACTGCCAATGTTATCAACTCAGCAAGCAATCAGGGCAATACTGGTGGTTTTATTGGAGGTATAAATTCAAATGGTAATAATACATTAATAGAGAATTGTTTTGCAACCGGAAATGTGTCAGGTGGAGCGAATAATAATAGCACAGAATGGCGAAATGGCATAGGTGGTTTTATTGGCACCAAAAGAACTGAATATTCAGGATATACGAAAACGATAAGGTATTGTTATTCGACCGGAATTGTTACTCAAACAGGTGCAAGTACTGATATTGGAGGTTTTATTGGGCGGTTTGCAACGAACTTTGCATCATCAGTTAGTCCAACAATTACAAATTGCTATTGGGATACACAGCGAACAACTCAAGCTACAAGCGCAGGAGGAGCTGGCACAGGCCTCACTACCGCCCAAATGAAAGTTCAGGGCAACTTCACAAGCTGGGATTTTACAAATACCTGGAAAATGTCATCGGCTATCACTTACGATGGTTATCCTACGCTCGAATGGGCTAAAGGCTATGCCACCGCACCCACAAGTAATCAGATTGCTACATTGAATAATCTTGTGTATGTGGCCGAAAACAGCAGCCGTTGGGCAACTTCCTACACCCAAACTGCCGATGTGAACGCCTGGTGGACTTGTGGCTGGGATTATCAAAAAGGATGGACTCCTATTGGGAATAATACCACCAAATACACCGGAACAACGTACGACGGTGATAATTTCAAAATCAATCACTTGTTTATCAATCGATCAACTTCCGATTTTCAGGGATTTTTTGGTTATACAAATGGCGCTGAAATAAAAGATTTGACTATAAAAAATGCAAACATTTCGGCACGCTCAAGTTTAGCTGCACTTTCTGGCTCGGGCGATAATGTAACTATTCGCAATTGTCATGTTTACGGTAGTATTAGCGGTATAGGTGCTTCGGCTGATTTCACAGGTGGTGTGATTGGCGATAGCCGTGGAAATTCACTTGTTGAGTATTCCTCAGCCAATGTTTCTATTAGCGGGCTGCATGATGTTGGTGCTTTGGTGGGCAGAACTTTAAATAATGGTTCAACGTCCACTGTTCGATATTGTTATTCAAAAGGTACTGTAACCGGCACTGGTGGTTATATTGGTGGATTAGCCGGGCAAAACAATGGCACAATCTCCAATTGTTTTTCGGAAGCAACAGTAAAAGGCTCCGGTTACAAAGTTGGTGGATTGGTTGGATTTCAATGGTATGGAAGTATTGATAAATGTTATTCGAAAGGTTCAGTTACAGGTTCAAGCGAATTAGGCGGATTAGTGGGTGGCACAACTGGAAGTACAACAACCAATTCGTATTGGGATACCCAAACATCTGGGCGTGCAACCAGTGTGGAAGGCACAGCTAAAACCACTGCCGAAATGAAACTTGCTTCGACCTACCTCGCAGGTGGTTGGAATTTTGTAAATACCAATAATATCTGGGCTTTGAATTACAACGAAAATTCGGGTTATCCGTTTTTACGTACACAAGCGTATACACCTGCTGTAATTTGGCTTGGTACAAATACTACGGCTTGGGAAACAGCCGGGAACTGGAGCGAAGCAGAAGCGCCGGGCAGTGCAACTGATCTGATTATTCCGAATGTAACAAATGACCCAATAGTGGCTGATGGTGTTACTGTAACGGCAAACAACATAACAATTGAAACCGGTGCTGAACTAACTGCCAATGCAAACGGACGACTTACCATAAGTGGGAATGTAGTGAACAATGGCACATTCACTTTAAAATCGGATGAAGTAGCTTCTTCCTCATTAAAAATTACAGGTTCGCACACAGGTTCAGGCACTTTCAATATGCAGGCTTATCTCACATCCGGTCGTAACTGGTATGTGTCGAGTCCGGTTTCGGGAGCTAAGTCGAGCGTATTTAATGCCGCATCGAATCCCATTATGTGGTACGACGAAGAGCATGGAACTTCAGCACCTTGGGTGGAAATAACAAATAATATTACCGACTTAACTCCTATGAAAGGTTATATTGCTACAGTTCCAGTTGATGGAAATGTAACATTTACCGGAGGTACTTTTAATAATTCGAACGAAACAGTTACCCTTTATCGCACTACCGGACAGGTGAAAGAAGGATTTAATTTGGTGGGCAATCCTTATCCTGCTTATTATGATTTTGGAAGTTCGTCCAAAACAAATATTCAACCATCGTATTGGTACAGAGCCAAAAACGCGGGCAATACAGCTTATGTTTTTGATACTTACAGCGTAACAAACGGATTGGGAACAAGCCTGAGCGGAAAATCGGTAACTGCCAATATTCCGCCTATGCAGGCGTTTTGGGTACGGGTAGACGATGGACAAAGTTCAGGTACAATATCATTTGATAAACAATACATTAATCATCGTGACCAAAGTGCCAATCGCCGTCGCAGCCCCGAAGCTTCGAATGCCAAATACATTCGCTTACAAGTTTCGAACGGCGTAAACTACGACGAAGCCATCCTATTATTCAACCCACTTGCTTCCGACAATTTCGATGCGTACGATTCACCTAAAATGAGCAATGGAAGTGCTGCCATTCCGGAGCTTTACAGCAAAGCAGGTAACGAAACTGTGGCCATAAATGGCATGAAAGCATTTGAAACAGAAAAAAATGTAGCATTAGGTTTTAATACTGCTCAAAGCAACAGTTTTACGATAAAAGCGACTGAAATTACCGGTTTCGATTCGGGTTACAAAATTGTATTGTATGATGATAACTTAAAAACCGAATACGATTTAACGGCTAATACGGCCTATCAATTTAGCTCATCGGCAGTCAACACTTTAAGTCGCTTCGAAGTACGATTTAAAGCTCCGGGTATTTCAACTGATTTTTACAACAACACAAATGCAACAGCCCGCTTTATTCGCCCCAACAATACACAAATTGCTTTCCATTACAATGGTCAAATTAACAGCAATGACTACATAACTATCTATAATACAGCTGGCATGGCTTTATCCAATATGCTTATTCGCAGCAATATTACCGAAATGCATCTACCCTACCCGGCAGGCGTTTATATTATGCAAGCACGTTTAGCAAATCAGACTATTACGAAAAAAATAACCATTAAATAAAAATTCACCGCAAAAAATTATGAACAACACAACTAATAACAAGCGAACATACAAAACGCCTGAAATTGAGTATGTAATGATGGATTCTGAAATTAGCTTACAACTTCAATCCAATCCGCCAATTCCGGGAAATGAAAACACAGGAGCATTAATGAAAGATAATTTCGATAATGAGCCGTATAAAATGGCATGAATTTAATTAAAAAAAACTATTTCGAATAACATTAAAAGTAATTTACCATGAAAAAACTTATAATTTTTGCTGCAGTATTGGCCCTAATGACTGTAACAACGAAGGCACAAACAGGAGCTTATGCCCTGGAGTTTGGAGGAACTAAATATGTTAATTGCGGAAACAATGCATCGGTAAGTATTTCAGGCACTGCAATAAGTGTGGAAGTCTGGGTTTATCCTACTGCTTTTTCAACCAATTTATGGGAAAATGTTATTGTGAACAAGCTTCATAATACCTCCCATGGCTACAATCTGCGTTGTGGAGGGAATGGTATTGTGGAATTTTATGTATCGACCAATTTTTCAAATACAGGATTTGCAACCAGCGGTGAAGGAGCAATAGAGTTGAACAAATGGACACATTTAGCCGGAACCTACGATGGGGCTAATGTAAAGCTCTATATCAACGGAAAATTGACAGTTACTACCGCATTTACTCAATCCATTCCCGCACAGGATATGCCACTTATTATTGGCAATCATGGAGATACCCGTTGGCTTGACAGGCCATTTATCGGTAAAATTGATGAAGTAAGATTGTGGAACGTTGCTCGCTCTGAAGCTGAGATAAAAGCTAATATGTATAAAGAAATAGGTACACATACCAATCTGAAGGCATATTATAAAATGAGTGATGGTTCAGGCACAAGCCTTAACGACAACAGCGGAAACAGCAATACAGGCACACTCGTAAATAGCCCAACATGGAAACTATCGGGTGCTTTTGCAGGACCCCGGCAAGCATTAGACTTTGATGGGACGGATGATTATGTTAATTGTGGAAATACCTTGAATACAAGCTTAACAGGGACAAATAATTTTACTGTTGAGGCTTGGGCTTATCTAACGGTATCCGGTGGACCTTTCAAGACCATAATCGGAAATTATGGAGGAAATAGCGATTTGCAATTTTTGTTAAGAATAGATGCCGGAATACCAAGGTTTTTTACAAGTAATTCGTATGGTTCATTCACATATTTGCAAATTGACAAAAATATGCCATTAAATACATGGACACATTTTGCAGGAACTTGGGATGGTACGACCATGAAATTTTACATGAATGGTAAATTAGAAAAAACAGGAAGCCAAAGTGGTTCTTTTCCTGCTATAAGTAATTCTGTGAAAATTGGATACAATAGTTTGAGCGAATATTTTAGTGGGAAAATTGATGAAGTAAGAGTCTGGAATACAACACGTACCGAAACACAAATTCGCGAAAACATGTGTAAAAACATGAGTGGCAATGAAACCGGATTATCAGCCTACTATCGTATGGACCAAAAAGATGGAACAACACTCTACGACCAAACAGCCAATGCACTGAACGGAACACTTACAAATATGGATGCCGCAACCGATTGGGTAGCTTCCACGGCCTTCAACACATGGCTTGGTGGCGAAAGTAGCGCATTGGGTACAGCAGCCAACTGGAGCAATGGAGTTCCTTCGGCAACCGATAACGTGGGAGTTTACAAATGGGATTTGGGCAATGAGCTGAATGTGAGCAGCGAAGTAAATACAGCTTCGGTCTTGGTATCGGCCACAGCTAATCCTACTTTGGATGCAGCTATAAATACCACCGGAGCATTTATTCCGCTTCGCAATGTAAATCTCAAATTTACCACTAATAACGCTATTGGTTCCATAAACAACCCCACAGACAACGAATTAATTGTTCCGGCCGATGCCAAAGTAACAGTTAGCACTTCAATCGACAATTCGGGTAAAATCATTCTGAAATCGAACGATACCAATTCGGCACAAATTAAAAATACCGGCTCCGCTCCTACTCCGGGTACTGTAATACTTCGCAAAGATTTAAAAGCTTCGTCGGGTTGGTATTTTGTAAGTTTTCCCTTTGATGTTACACTGACTAATATTAAGAAAACAAGTACACAGACCGACGTTACAATAGGCGACTATAAAACAGCAACAGGACCAACCTATTCCGATTTATACATTATCGAATACAACGGTGCTCGTCGCGACGCCACCGGAACGGCTACGGCTACCAACAGCCCAAACTGGGATGCTGTTACGAATGGTATACTTTCAGCAAAAAAAGGATATGCAATCAGGGTAATGTCGGATATCGAAATTGATTTTATTGGTACTACCAATGCTGATATGTTTGCAAACTCTGATAAAACGGCCACCATAGGCGACCAACATACCAATGGCAATGTGATTCATCATGGTTGGAATCTGGTAGGAATACCATATACAACTGCATTCAATATCAATAATCTAAGTCAGGGAGCCTATTTTTATGTTTACGACCAAAATAATCAGAATTATATGGTAAAAGAAAAAAACGTGGATACTTATCAACTCAACGCATTTGGAGCATTCTTTATGCAGGCAAGTTCAACTAATCTTACCTTTGCTAATGCAGGACGCGCATTGAAAGCACCTACTGTTGTGAATGTACCTGAGTATACAAAAATTGACCTTGCTATCACAAATGGCACTTTTACCGACAACGCACAAATACGACTAATGGAAGGGGCAGCAAATACCTACGAACTAAATAAAGATGCGGCTAAAATGCTCAGTATGAATGGAGCCGTTCCTCAGCTGTGGACAAAAGCCGAAACATTCGACGTAGCTATTAACGCTCTACCCGAAAATACACAGGAAGTGAAACTCGGAATGCGATTAGGTTCAACGGGCAGCTACACTATCCGAATAAATGATATTTCGCAAAATCAAACAGCTATTTTGGTGGATAATCTTACAGGTAACCGCATAAACTTAGCCAAAGATAAAAGTTATTCATTTAATTCGAATACTACGGGTACAATATCCGATCGGTTTAAGATTATTACCGGTTCAGATGTAAGTACAGCAGTTCCATCTTCATTATTATCAGAAAATATAAAAATTGAGATCAACAAAGAAAATCTGATATTCAGTGGGTTAGAAGAAAATTCGACTATTCGGATTTACGATACTAAATCAATTATGTTGGCTACCTATTCCAATGTTCAGAACTTTCAGGCATTAAAATTTAGCACAACAAGTAATATTATTTTGGTAGTTGTGGAAAACAAGTGTGGCATTAAAACATTTAAACTTCATACAAATTTTTAAAAATTATGGAAACGAAACAAGCAAGAGAGTATAAATCTCCAACTATAGAATGTATAGTTTTGGATAATGAAATAGCACTGCAATTGCAATCGGGTATGCAATCTCCCGGCGATGTAACTCAGCATTTACAGTCCAAAACATTGCTATTGGATATGCAGAGTCCGTTTAAACCTGATAATATTTAGAAAAAAGCAGAAATTTATGAAAACAAGTTTATTATACTTGTAGCTCTTTTTGTGCCGCCAACATCAATAAATGGAGAAGCAGGAGATAAATTTTTGTTCGATAAAAATTTACAATTGGTGCGACATACAAAAAATAGCCATCGAGAATTTCGATGGCTATTTAAAAATAAAATATTATTTATTCCTGACTGATTCTGCTGAATTAAAAAATTATTTTTCGTACATCTTCGTAATTTCCCGAATTTACTTTTACAATAAATATTCCCTTTAATACATTTGGCAATGAAATATTTACAGATCTTTCGTTGTAATTATTATCAAACAAAAGACTACCCGACAAGTTGTAAATACGAACTGAACTAATTTCATCATCGCCCGATATACTAATTTTAGAAGAGCTTGAATTAGTGAAAATTTTAAATTTAGAATAATTGGTAGAAGGTATACTTGTGTATCCTTTTACTTTTAATCCATCAAGGCAAAAATAATCAGGCGTATTCATACCCCACTGTCCATTATCGCTCGAAGTACGACCAAAAGTAATATACGATACATTTGTAAAGGAATTCAAATCAACCCATTGCCAAGTATTTAAAATAAAATTTTTGGAAGTATCCGTAAATCTAAAATCCGCTAAATAATAATCCACTTCACGGACTAATGTTTTGTTAGAATCAAAACCTTTGATGG
The DNA here is from genome assembly GCA_945902955.1 of Porphyromonas cangingivalis. Lineage (GTDB taxonomy): Bacteria > Bacteroidota > Bacteroidia > Bacteroidales > Paludibacteraceae > Paludibacter. Next base: position 6,134 of record CAMDNO010000051.1, on the reverse strand, counting down.
TTAATTTAAACCAATCGTTTGTACCAAATTTCTTCGAAAAATTACTTCCATTCAACATTTCGTAGTAAGCATAAGTTGAATTTGTAACATAAAGCCCGTCAACATTCGCAGGTTTTGTAAATACTAAGGTATCTGACCCATAACCAACGGCATAATTTTTCGAATTTTCTGCACCTTTTCCAGTAATAGCACTGTATTGATTTGCATATCCAACTGTTGTGTTGTTTGTAATATTCGAATAACTAAAGCCACTCCACGAGCCGTAAGAAGTAGTGTATACGTTAAGATACTTTACTTGCCCTGAAGTAAAATTGCCACTGCCGGAACTACCATTCCAAAAACTTTCGGACGAAAGGGTTAAATCCTCGAAATCGGATGTAAACTGAGCTTTTGTTGTTTGAGTAGAAATAAATAAAACAACAATAAACGATAAAAGAAAGTAATTTTTTTTCATACAATTCATTTTTTTTGAAAGTTATATAATTAGTAATTAATATATTACAACACATAGCAATGCCTTCGAAAAAAGATGAATGAATACGAAAATTTAAAATAACGATGCCGACTGATGAGAAAAAAGAACACACGTGCCGAATCCCTATTTTTTGCATTTATTCCCGAAAGCAAAAACTAAAAATAGATTTTGGCAGGTCTTCTGACTTGCTCCCGTGATTGAACGCCTTCCCGATTTTTGTTAAATGGTTAATCAGTTGATTTGTTAATTTGTTGACTAGTAGATTTCTAATCTCAAATTTCTAATTTCAAATTTCTGACTTCTAACTTTAAAAACAGTGGCAAAAGTGTTGTTCAATACGTTTTTCTCATTCTCCCTCTCCTCAAGGAGAGGGTTGGGATGAGGTAGAGCTTACAGCAGCGGGTACTGTTACGGATTTACACCGTATTCCCTTTTATCGGCATTCAGAAGTTTTGATTTGAATAACCGATACCATAATCGAATGCAAAAGTAAGTGAAAAAAAATAGAAAAGCAAATTAAAGTTTTCAACAAAGAGGGATTACGCATTTAAAATTCACTTTCATTGCGACCTCCCCTAACCCCTCCCGAGGAGGGGAACTAGATTACTTTTGTTACTGTAATTCAAATAATATTGATTTTTACAACGAAAAAAAGAGATGATAGTAACTTAATTCCCCTCCTTTGGAGGGGCTAGGGGAGGTCATTACCCATAAATTGATATATTTCATCTGTGTTCAAAAAAACATGTTCGATGATTTCTAATTGTCAACTCCTAAATGCGTAATCCCTGTTTCAACAAGTGGAATAATTAGCTTGATAAAAATTCAGGCACAGTAATTGCAAATACGCTAAAATAAATTATTAATACGAACAAAATAAATTCAAAACGCCATGAAACGATTACTTTACATGCTAATAATTAGTGCTTTAACACTATCTTGCACCGACAACGATGAAACTACAAACATCAAAATTATCAACCTCGCAGTACCACAAGTCGATTGGATTGAAGTAACGGATGCAGACAAACTGAACAGATATTATTACAGTTCGTTTAATGTACCCGAAATTACACCTTGGATTTATAACAATGGCGTAGTAAACGCATACATTGTTTTTGATGCTGCTACTCAACCACTTCCTTATGTTCGCCATTTCGAAAACTTAGATGGTTTTAAATGGACTCGCACAGTTGATTTCGAATACGAAAGTGGCAAAGTCCGAATTTTTGTAACAAATGATGATTTTATTCAGGATTTACCCGAATCAATGAATTTTAAAGTATCCATTATTTGGTAAAAAAGAAATTTCAACACAACCAAAATAGATTTCAAACGTTATAGTCATCATTAAACACAATAATATTGATGGCTAAAGAAGATAAAAAAAGTGGCAGACCGAAAGGGCCAAGTGTATTTGGAGTGTTAAAACCCTATAAATTAATTATTTCGGGCTTAATTGGTTTTGCACTATTGAGTAATGGAGTCAATTTAGTAATCCCACAAATTATATCACGAGCCATCGACGATTTTGCTAAGGGCAGCTTTTCACTCCAAACGGTTGTTTGGGAGTTTTTAGCTGCTTCTTTTGTTATTTTTATATTTACTTTTTTGCAAGGCATTTTGCAAACTTATGCTTCCGAAAGGGTTGCACGTGATCTGCGCACACGACTTACCGATAAAATTTCGCGTCAAAGTTATGCTTTTATAAACCAACAAAACCCGTCGAAACTACTCACAAACCTCACATCCGACATCGATTCGATAAAAATGTTTGTGTCGATGGCAGTAGTTATGTTGGCATCCTCTTTATTTGTAATTATTGGAGCGAGTGCACTGCTATTGTCAATTAATTGGAAATTAGCACTTAATGTATTAGTTATCATACCTGTGATTATTGGAGCTTTTGGGGTGGTTTTTGGAAAATTGAGCGTGCTTTTCAAAAAAAGTCGCGAAATGGTGGATTCCCTCAATAAAATTATCAACGAAAGTATAATCGGTGCCGCATTGGTTCGCGTGCTCAATGCGCAAATTACCGAATACAACAAATTTATTGAAGCAAATACAATTGCTCGAAATGTTAGTTTATCAATTCTAAAGCTTTTTGCAACACTTATTCCTATCGTTGTTTTTGTGGGCAATATGGCTATGTTAGCCATTTTATTTTTAGGCGGACATTTTGTAATGACCGGCAGCATGTCGTTGGGCGATTTTGCAGCCTTCAATTCCTATCTTGTGTTGCTTATTTTCCCAATAATGGTAATTGGTTTTATTAGTAATTTTATTGCGCAAGCATCTGTGGCTTACGGGCGAATAAGCACGGTGCTTAATGCACCCGAAACCAGCGACACGGGTACTGTTGAAAAACCGCTGAAAGGAAATATTGAATTGCGCGATGTGAATGTAAAAATGGGCGAAAAACCAATTTTGAAAAATATCTCATTCACCGTTCCTGCCGGATCTCAAACAGCAATAATTGGACCTACTGCTGCTGGTAAAACACAGTTACTCTACTTACTCACAGGCTTACTAAAACCTGATAGTGGACAAATCTTATTCGACGATATTAATTTAGACGAATATCGAAAAGAAAATTTTCAACACCAAATTGGCTTTGTGTTTCAAGATAGCGTAACTTTCAGTTTAAGTTTGCGCGAGAATATTGCTTTTAATAAAAAAGTAACCAACGAATCGCTTCAAATGGCTATCGAAACTGCCGAATTACAAGATTTTATTAATCAGCTACCACAAGGATTGGATACCATTGTGAGCGAACGTGGCACCAGCCTTTCGGGAGGTCAAAAACAGCGTATCATGTTAGCGCGCGCATTGGCTTTAAACCCACAAATATTATTGTTGGACGATTTTACAGCACGAGTTGATAACCAAACCGAGCAAAAAATACTCGCTAATGTAAAGCGAAATTACCCAGACATTACTTTGCTTTCGGTAACCCAAAAAATTGCATCCGTTGCCCAATACGAACAAATAATAGTATTGGAAGATGGTGAAATTTTGGCTTCGGGAACTCACACCGAACTGATGGAAACAAGCCCCGAATACGTACAGATTTTTAATTCGCAACGCAGCACAAACAATTATGAGCTATAATTTAAACAAAAATAAAAACGCAGATAAAAATTCGACTGAAAGAATAACAACGAAAGTTATTCTGAGCCGACTGATGTCTTTAGTGGGGCAAGAACGCAGGAATTTGTATATCGCCATAGTATTTATTTTTATAAATTCGGGGCTCAACCTCATTGCACCCTACCTTATGGGCTCTGCGGTGGATAAATATATCGTTACAAACCAATACGATGGATTGATTAAAATATCAATTATACTATTGGGAATCTTTATGTTGGCTTTAGTAAGTGGCTACACACAAGCGCAATTGATGGGCAGGGTTGGGCAACGCATGATGTTCAACCTTCGCAACAATGTTTTTAGTAAATTACAGGATTTACCCATCGGTTTTTTCACCGAAAATAAAGCGGGCGATCTTATTTCGCGTATCAACAACGACACCGATAAAATAAATCAGTTCTTCTCTCAATCGCTCGTTCAGTTTATGAGCTCTATTTTTACTATGCTCGGAGCAGCCATTTTCCTGATGACTATTGAACCCAAATTGGCTTTGGCTGCACTTGCACCAGCTATTGTACTGTGGTTTTTTACGCGCGCCACATCGCCCTGGGTGAAAAAACAAAATGCAGAGAACCTCAAAACAACTGGCGGACTGAGCGCTGAAATTCAGGAAAGTTTAGAAAATTTTAAAGTGATTGTCGCATTTAATCGGCGCGATTATTTTAGAGATAAATTTGAGGAGGCAAATAAAGAAAACTACCGGACAGCAATTAAATCGGGCATTGCAAACAATATTTTCACTCCTGTATATGGATTTTCGTCGCACATTGGGCAATTAGTAGTGTTGGCTTTTGGTATTTATATGATAACTACCGGACAATTTACAGTAGGTTTATTAATCAGTTTTCTGGCTTATATTGCTCAATTTTATAATCCACTTCGACAGATTGCAGCTTTGTGGGCAAGTTTTCAGGTGGCATTGGCTGGTTGGGATCGCATTTCGCAAATCATGTCGCAAGAAAATAATTTAAAAATAATTCCAGCTATCGAACGCGAAAAAAACAACTCACTTATTACTTTTCGAAACGTTTCATTCTCGTACGTTCCCGAAAAAGAGATTTTGAGTAATGTAAGTTTCGATTTGGAGCGTGGCAAAACCTACGCTTTTGTAGGACCTACCGGAGGTGGAAAAACAACAACAGCATCGCTTATAGCGCGACTTTTTGACCCAAATTCGGGTGAGATATTTTTGAATGGTAGAGATATTAGGTCGTACAATGCCAACGATCGTACAGCCAAAGTTGGTTTCATTTTGCAAGAACCTTTCTTATTTACCGGAACAATTCGTGATAATATTCTGTACGGAAATGCCTGTTTTATCAATCTCACCGACGAAGAGCTAATAAAAGAGCTCCAAGAAGTGGGTATAGAAGGGCTTCTCGAGCGCTTCGATGGTGGGCTACATGCCGAAATTAAAGCTACGGGCGAAGGATTAAGCTTAGGACAAAAGCAAATTATCGCTTTTATGCGTGCCGTAATTCGTCGACCCGATTTACTGATTTTAGACGAAGCCACTGCCAATATCGACACCGTAACCGAACAATTGCTCGAAGATATTTTGCAAAAACTACCAAAAGCAGCCACCCGAATTGTAATAGCGCATCGCCTTAATACCATCGAAAATGCCGACGAGATTTATTTCGTAAACTCAGGCACTGTTTCCAAAGCAGGTTCGATGCAGGATGCCGTGAATCTGTTGTTGCACGGCAAGCGGGAGAGTTAGTAAAAAAACACAAAATATTTTCTTAAAATATTGCACAAACAAAACAATCTATTTACATTTGCAGCACGGACTGTTAATTATGAGATGTTTTGTTTACAACTAAAGCACGAATAACGGTTCAATAAGCAATTGGGGATTTTTAAAGAGGATTTGTAGTCCGAAGCATTGAAATTCCTACATTACAATAACCGTTTATTCGTTTTTTTTATGTCCTGTTTTTTACACAAAACTACAATATCAAGTGAGAGTGCGACTTTTAGTCCCGCCCTCACTAACATACTTAACCCGCTTTCGGATGCTTCAGGCTTTCGGGAGCGGGTATTTTTATGGTCGGAGTACGGAAGTTTCCCCTCAGTCCAGCGTACCTTCCGGAGGAGTACGGGAGCTTCCCCGCAGACCAGCGGAACTTCCGGAGGAGTACGGAAGCTTCCCCACAATCCAGCGTACCTTCCGGAGATGTACGGAAGCTTCCCCACAATCCAGCGTACCTTCCGGAGATGTACGGATGCTTCCCCACAGTCCAGCGGAACTTCCGGAGATGTACGCATGCTTCCCCACAATCCAGCGAACCTTCCGGAGGTGTACGGCAATAAAGAACAATTATTTTTCTCAGAGTTTATATTTTTTTTAGTAACATTTTTAACCCATCTTGCAGCTTTCCACTCTAAAAGGTTAAATTACAATTAAAAATGAAGTTATAATATGAGATATTCTACTATTATTAGTAGATTTTAGTTGAATCAATTATGTAACTAGTTGAATTTCAGAACTGGCATATTTTTCAAG
>CAMDNO010000050.1 GCA_945902955.1 Porphyromonas cangingivalis | reverse complement strand
CGGTCTTTTGGTAAGAATTGTTCCCAAATAGCAGCGGCTTCATCGTCACGATCCAGACCTTCGGGTGCATAACCCTCGAAAACAGTTACATAAAGGCGGTCTTTGTCGAGCTTTAATACTTCGGTAAGATATTCCCAAGCCCATTCGATGGCTTCCTTTTTGAAATAATCGCCAAACGACCAGTTTCCCAACATCTCGAACATGGTGTGATGGTAGGTGTCGTGCCCAACTTCTTCGAGGTCGTTGTGCTTACCGCTTACGCGCAAACATTTTTGCGAATCGGCCACACGGGCATATTTAATAGGGTCGTTGCCCAAAATTATATTTTTGAACTGATTCATTCCAGCGTTGGTAAACATCAAAGTAGGATCATCTTTGATAACCATGGGTGCTGATGGAACGATTTTGTGGTCTTTCGATGCAAAAAAATCGAGAAAAGATTGACGAATTTCCTGTGAAGTCATATTTATATTGTTATTTTACTTCGTGTTATTTGTGCTTCGCACGTTATTTGCCTATGGCGTTATTATGTGAAATACACGTTATTTGTTTTTTATAACAATTAATAACAGCGCAGCTAAATAACGATTAATTACAGCGTAGCTAAATAACGCCCGTAGGGCAAATAACTATTAATAGGGTTAATATTATCAAATTAGGACTGCAAAAGTACTTCAATTTTATTACTTTTGCATCAAAACCTACATTAAAAGTTCTGAATTTGAGTAGATTTTATTGTTTTAAACAGATTACTATGAGGTGTATTGTATAAATATACTTACTTTTGATTTTTTATACGACAAATATTCATGGCAAAAAAAATAAAGTTTCATTTCAATCCCGAAACACTGAATTACGAACCAATCATTCAATCACTTGCTGTTAAAGTGAGGCAAGTTGTTATTCATCTGTTTTCGGGGATTTCGTTGGGTGCACTTTTCTTTTTTGTATTTGTATCCACTTTCGATTCACCCGAGGAGAAACAACTTGGACTCGAAAAAAGCCGAATACAAGCTCAATATAAAATTTTACAACGTCAGTTGGATGAAGCCCAAGAGGTGATGACAGATTTACAGCAACGCGACGATAATTTATATAGAGTAATATTTCAGGCCGAACCTATTCCTTTTGAAGTGCGTAAAGCTACCATTGCAAACACAGAGTATTACAAGCAACTGCTGACAATGACAAACTCCGAAATTGTAGCTACTTCAACAAAAAAGATGGACGAAATAAGGAAGCAGATTTATATTCAATCTCGCTCGTTCGACGAATTGGTAAAATTAGCTAAAAGCAAAGAAGAGATGCTCGAATGTATTCCATCAATTCAGCCCGTAATGAATAAAGATTTGAAGAAAATGGCTTCCGGCTATGGTTGGCGTATAGATCCGATTTATCGAACGCGACGTTTTCATGCGGGTATGGACTTTGCAGCTGCCACAGGAACCGATATTTTTGCCACAGGGAATGGAACAGTTGTTTCGGCTGGTTGGAAGCAAGGTTATGGCAATTGCCTCGAAATAAATCATGGCTTTGGCTATCTTACTTTGTATGGGCACATGAGCAAAATTATTGCTCGTATTGGTCAAAAAGTGAAACGCGGGGAAGTGATTGGAGAGGTAGGGAATACCGGAAAATCAACTGGACCTCATTTACATTACGAAGTGCATTTGCGTGGTCAGGTAATGAATCCACATCATTATTATTTTATGGATTTGTCGCCTGCCGATTATGATAGAATGATTCAAATGAGTGACAACTCCGGACAAATGATGGATTAATTTTTTTGACTTCAGACTACAGTTAACGGATAACAGTGTAAAATTAAAAAGTTTATGAAATCGAAAGCTAATATATATGAAGAAACTAACTGCAATTCCCCGCAATTTATCCCGATGCAGACGGGAGGGGATAGGGGCAATAGGGGCAGCTCTATTGGTATTTTTGACTCTGGTTATGGTGGACTTACTATTTTAAACGAAATACAAAAACAACTTCCGGAATACGATTATATCTATTTGGGCGACAATGCCCGTACGCCTTATGGTACGCGTTCGTTTGATGTAGTATATAAATATACGCTCGAATGTGTTACAAAATTGTTCGAAATGGGCTGCGGGTTAGTAATTTTGGCTTGCAATACAGCTTCGGCAAAAGCATTACGTACCATTCAACAGCACGATTTACCAATAATAGACCCTACTCGACGTGTACTTGGCGTTATACGTCCTACCGTTGAAGTAATTGGTGCAATTACCAAATCGGGGCATGTTGGTTTGTTAGCTACAACAGGTACTGTACAATCCGAATCGTATCCATTGGAAGTGAAAAAGCTTTTTCCCAATATTGAAATTATCTCCGAAGCTTGTCCAATGTGGGTGCCGCTAATCGAAAACAATGAGCATACAAACGAGGGTGCCGATTATTTTGTACAAAAAAATATCAAAAATATCTTATCAGCAGATTCTGAAATTGATACACTCATTTTAGGCTGTACACATTATCCTTTGTTATTAGAAAAAATTAAGCAATTCTTACCAAAGCATATTCAGGTAGTTTCGCAAGGCGAATTAGTTGCAAAAAGTTTAGTCGATTATCTTGAAAGGCATCCCGAAATAGCAAATGAATGTTCTAAAAATGGCACAATTAAATATTTTAGCACAGAGTCTGTCGAAAAATTTAGTGCTTCAGCCTCAATTTTCTTGAATGGAACGATTGAAGCTAAACATTTAGATTTAGAATAGCCTTTTTTAAATATTTCATATTCAGATATTTATAAATTGTGCAATTTATTTTTTAAAATATTTCAATATTTTTCGCTCAATTACTTGCATAATTCAAAAATTATTCTCACTTTTGCAAAGTAAACAAACAGATAAATTTTTCATAGTTAAGGTTTAGGTTAAAATGTGGCAAAGGGTGGCTGTGAAGCTCCCCTTTGTTTTTTTTATGTCGAACAAGCCCTATTATCGACCAAATAGCCCTATTCCTGACCCCAATAATCAATTGTGAAAGCTAAATATGTTTTTCAACATCCCCTGAAGAGTTATATACACTGCAAACTATAAACTATAAACTATAAACTACAAACTACAAACTACAAACTATTTACCGTTGTTTAATATCGTTCAATTCCACCAGTTTATTTACTATGGCATAAATAGTTAATCCTGCCGTACTGTGTATTTCGAGTTTTCGGGCAATATTTCGGCGGTGTGTAATTACTGTATGTGTAGATAGAAATAGATTCGTTGCAATTTCTTTGTTTGTGTAGCCTTTTACAACTCCAACAATTATTTCCTTTTCGCGTGGGCTCAGAGCCTGCGACTCTTCGCTGTCAGGCTGTAAAACGTCGAAAATAGTATCGAGTTTTGCTTTTACAGTAAAAGTATCGTCGTACAGATTTATTTTATCTTCGAATGTTTCAAGTACTTTTTTGTCGACAGCGCTGGTTATAAGTGCAAAAAAGTGGGTTAAACTGTTTTTGTTTTCGTTTTTCAAATTTTCTATGTTTACCAATCCCCAGTAAGTAGGGTTGATAATTACTAAATCCGGTTTTTGCGATCGAATACTACTAACCAGAAATTCGTGCGAATTTAGTTCAAAAGTGTGTACATGGTAGCCTTGAATTCGTTTTAGTAATACAGAAAGTCCACTTCGAATAATAGCCGATGGTTCGACAATTGCAATTTTGATAATTACATCTGTCATGCTTTTAGGGTATTAGCAAGTTTACTCTCGATAAGTTCTACTACCGGAACGAAAAAGAAATCTTCGACCATATTATGCGATGCAAGGTCTTTTTCGCACCAAAGTAGTTCGAGTAAAACATCATTAAGTTTATAGTTTACCTCTTCGGTAGGATGATATTTTATCAAAATATTTTTAAGCTCCGCAATTTTCGAATCCACATCGGTATGATGGTCTTCGAAATCAGCAATTTGGTAGGTCGATGTTTTTACACCTTCAATCAAATTCATAACATAAGGAAAGACAGTTTTGTCCTCGTATTCGATGTGCTTAGTAACCTCGTCGACATATTCGTCGAAAAACTTGATTAGTACAACTTTGTACGAATGCAGCTGTTCGTTTTCAGAAACAGCATCGTTGAGTTTTTCACGAATAATGGGTAGTTTATAATTTAGAAAATAGGCATGGGCGTTTTTAAGATAACCAATTACTGTTTCGATGGATATTTTTTCGACCAAATCGTTGGGTTGAACATTTTCTTCGGCCAAAAAATTCATCACGGCCAAAAATGTTGAGCAATCAATATTATTAAGCTTACAAGCCTCTTCTACCGTTTTTTCGCCCAATCCGAGCGAAATTCCAAACCTACTTACCGACGATAAAAGCGATGCATCGTCGTTAATAAGATTGAACATGCGTGTGCGAGCATTAAATTTATGTTGCATAATTGTTTTACTTAAAAAAAACTATAATACTTTTTGAATACATAGAACAAAGGTCGTTAATAAATGTTTTACAAACAATACCTTATAGTAGGTATTTTTAATTTGCTATTATTGCATACTAACTATCATTTTCTGTGTTGCCAATGTTGAATTTAATAATTCTATATTTTTTATTTGCGCTAAGTATTTTTATTTTGCCCAAGGCAATAAAATCTCAAAAAGGGATTCTACTCGCTATTGTGCAGTTGGCTGCTTTTGTGTGGTTTGTTGCTAAAGTCCCGTTTGTTTCGGCCGGTACTCCCGAATTGTTGTTTTTGAAATGGATTCCCGAATTGGGTTTAAATTTCGAATTTATGCTCGATGGCTTAAGTATGGCTTTTGCTTTGCTAATTACAGGTGTTGGGGTGTTGGTTTTTTTGTATGCTCATTCCTACATGAAAAGCTACGATAACAGTGCAAAATTCTTTTTCTTTTTGCTGCTTTTCAGCGGTGCTATGCTTGGTTTAGTGCTGTCGGCCAACTTAATACAGTTATTTATCTTTTGGGAATTAACCACCGTTCTTTCATTCTTTTTAATAAGTTTTTTTAACGAAAAGGAAGCTGCGCGCAAAGCTGCATTTCAATCGTTGGTAATTACATTTTTGGGTGGTCTTTCGCTTTTAGCTGGAATAATTGTAATTGGCAGCGCTGTAGGTAGTTATTCAATTAACGATTGGGTTGCAGGGGCGGATAAAATTAAAAGTAGTAGTGCTTACGTACCGGGCTTACTACTTATTTTGATTGGTGTATTTACAAAATCAGCACAATTTCCATTTCATTTTTGGCTACCTGGAGCCATGCAAGCTCCAGCGCCTGTGAGTGCATACCTGCACTCTGCCACTATGGTTAAAGCGGGCGTATTTCTACTTGCCAGACTTAGCCCCGCACTTGGCGGTACCGACGAATGGACTTTTATCGTTCCGTTATTTGGTGTTATTACCATGCTTGTAGGTTCGTATTTTGCCATTACACAAACCGATTTAAAAGCTATATTAGCCTACACCACTATAAATGCACTTGGCGTTTTGGTATTATTAATTGGCATCGACACCAACTTGTCAATAAAAGCGGCTGTATTATTCCTCTTTATTCATGCTTTTTATAAGGCTTCGTTGTTTATGATAGCTGGTTTTATCGAAAAAAAAACCGGAACGCGTGAGATAGATGAGTTAGGTGGTTTAATAAAGTCGTTTCCTATCACTTTTGCAATTGCGTTGTTGGCGCTACTCTCTATGGCGGGCTTGCCGCCCATGCTCGGTTTTTTGGGCAAAGAGTTAATTTACGAAGCCAAAGTACAGTCGCCGGGATTTGGTTCGCTCATTTTTATTTTTGGATTTATTTCTAATGTTTTCATGTTTGCAGTTTCGATGAAGGTGCTTTTTAAGGTGTTTTTGGGAAAAGCAAAAAAAACATATCCCGTTTCAAGGTTCAAAAATATATTTTTTGTAATTGGGCCCGCTATTTTAGTTTTAATAAGTTTGGTTTTTGGTATTGCTCCCAATTTGTTTGGAAAATGGATTATAGAACCAGCAATAAATGTAATTTATGCCTCGCCTGTAACTGTTGAATTAGCATTGTGGCATGGGTTTAATCAAGTACTTTTATTAAGCATAGCCACCGTAGCAATAGGGTCGGTTCTTTCGTATATTCTAATTAAATACAATCGAGTTGAAGTGCAGTGGCAGAAATTTAATAAAATTGTTTTTCCTGTTAAGCTTCCTGAAGTATTTACCAAAACTATTGAAAATTTTGTGGCTATTTCGGTTAGCAAAACCAAAATGCTTCAGCACGGTTACCATCGATATTATATACTTACAATTATAGTTTTTACGGCTCTTTTATTGTGGCTGCAACTTTACGTAACGCAAGGCTGGCAATTAGAAATTCCGTTTACCTTTAAACCATTTTACATTTCCGGTTTAGTTTTAATTATTCTTTTGGCAACGCTGTTTTCGGTTCTTACACGCTCAAGAATTGCGGCTATAATCTCAATGGGTGTTACCGGCTACGGTATGGCTTTAATTTTTCTTTATTATAGTGCTGTCGATTTGGCAATAACACAAATTCTATCCGAAACGCTTATTGTTGTTATGTTTATGCTTATTCTTCAGCGGCTACCAATATTTTCAAAGTTATCGTCAAAAGCAACCAAAATACGCGATTTAATCGTTTCAATTATTTTTGGTAGTGCAATGACTTTGGTAACTTTAAAAGCCATTAACGTTAATTTGAGCAATTCTATTTCGGAGTTTTTTATGCAAAATAGCTTTCAGAAAGCTTATGGCGAAAATGTTGTTAATGTAATTCTTGTCGATTTTAGGGCGCTCGACACACTTGGCGAAGTAACCGTTTTGGTAATAGCGGCAATAGGAGTAGCAACATTATTATCCTCAAAAAAATCAAAATCATGAATTCGGTAATACTACAAATAGCCTCAAAATACGTCAGGTGGCTGCTGGTGATTTTTTCTGTAATCATTTTACTTCGAGGGCACAATGCGCCCGGAGGTGGGTTTATCGGCGGGCTGTTAGCTGGTTTATCGCTTGCCTACAAAGGTTTTGCTTTTACGCCGGAACTTCTTAAAACCGAAATGAAAGTGAAGCCCGAAAGTTTTATGGGACTTGGCTTGTTGCTTGTTTTTATTAGCATTTGGCCTGGATTATTCTTAAAATCGACATTAATGGAAGGTGTTTGGTTTACTATTCCATTTCCGTTTACCGAGGGTTACAAATTTGGCACCCCTTTTCTGTTCGATATTGGTGTGTTTTTTACTGTAATTGGAGTTACCGTTTTATTTTTATTTTCATTATCAAACAATAAATCATGGAAGTAATGCTATCCATTTTAGTTGGAGTTTTGTATACTGCAGGTGTTTATATGCTACTACGTAGAAGTATTCTGAAATTTATTATTGGAATAATTTTTATGAGTAATGCTACCAATCTGTTGGTATTTATTGCTGCGGGTCTTGTTGCCGGAAAACCAGCTTTTGTAAACGGAGCTACAACCAATGTTTCTCAATTAGCAGACCCAATGCCTCAGGCTTTGGTTCTAACAGCTATTGTAATTGGACTGGGTATGGTTGTATTTATACTTGCCCTCAAATATAAATATTTTGAAGTTACCGGAACCGATGATTTAGACCAATTAAAACAAACCGATTTGCAAAAATGAATATAGTTGCTCTACCTCTGTTAATTCCGTTTGCGCTGGCTATCAGTCTGTTGCTGTTTCGCTCATCTGCTTTAAGCCGTTGGGTTGGGCCACTTGGTAGCTTTGCCATTTTTTTTGCTTCGCTATACCTTTTTTTGAAACTCCAAAACAATGGTATTTTAACGCTTAACTTGGGTGGCTGGGATGCTCCATTCGGAATTGTGCTTGTGATTGATTATCTGAGTGCACTTATGCTGGTTGTTTCATCGTTTATTCTTGTTGTGGTTTCGCTTTTTGCGCTTCGATTTTTAAATGACGAAATACCGCTACATCGTTTTTATTTTTTCTTTTTTACACTTGCCATGGGCATGAATGGCGCTTTCATCACAGGCGATGTTTTCAACCTTTATGTGTGGTTCGAAGTAATGCTTATTTCGTCGTTCGTATTAATAACAATGGGCAAAAAGAAGGAACAATTAGAAGGTGGTATAAAGTACTTAGCGCTCAATCTGATAGGTTCGTTTCTGTTTTTAGCAGGGCTTGGCTTACTTTATGGAAAAACAGGGACTCTCAATATGGCTCACTTGGCCGAAATACTTCGAAACGACAATCAGGCGGTGTTGATGAATACCTCCGGCATACTGTTTTTTGTGGCATTTGGTATTAAAGCGGCGGTTTTTCCACTTTATTTTTGGCTGCCATCATCGTACCACACGCCAAACATTACCATTACAACCCTATTTGCAGGATTGCTAACAAAGGTAGGAGTTTATACTTTTATTCGTTTTTTTACGCTCTTCTTTGTTCAAGACCAACCATTTTGGCACAACTTGCTGCTTATTACAGCCGGCTTTACAATGGTTGTAGGAGGCATGGCGGCGGCTTCGTATTACGAAACTCGTCGAATTTTGTCGTACCACATTATTAGTCAGATAGGATATATGATAATGGGTTTGGGTATTTTTACTCCATTGGCAATAGCCGGAGCAGTGTTTTTTACACTACACAATATGATAGCCAAAACCGGCACTTTTGTATCTTCGGGTATGATAGCTAAAATAAAAGGAACCTATCAACTCAAAGAAATTGGTGGATTGTACAAGGATAATCCATTGCTTGCGGTGTTATTTATAATTCCGGCTTTTGCACTGGCTGGTATTCCTCCTTTGTCGGGCTTTTTTGCTAAATTTATGCTAATAAAGGCTGGTTTCGAAAATGGAAATTATATAATTACAGCAGTTGCGTTATTTACCGGGCTATTAACGCTTTATTCGATGATAAAAATTTGGAATGAAGCATTTTTGAAAAAACAGCCTGATTGTCAAGAAAATAAAGTTGACATAAAACTCGCTTGGCCCGATTATGTCCCACTTATACTTCTTGCGTCAGCATCGGTTTTTATGGGTATTTTTGCTGCTTCAGTTTTTTCGTATACTATGGAAGCGGCTAACCAACTAATTGAACCATCGCAGTATATTAATTCAGTCTTAAATAACAAAATGCCATGAAATCATTAAAGCTGCTCTATTATATTCCGGAATTTTTAGTGTTTTATTTGATAAAACTGTTGCAGTCCAATTTTCAAATGGCTTACATCATTTTGTCGCCAAAAATGAATACGAAGGCCGAATTTATTGAATTCCCGCTCGAAGTAAAATCATCGTCGGGTTTATTACTATTGAGTAACTTGGTTTCGATGACTCCCGGCACGCTGAGTGCTGATATTAGCGACGACAAAAAAATACTGCTTGTTCATGCATTGTTGATGAGCAACGACCAAAATGCGGTGGGAGACATTGAGAGTATTCAAAAAAGGATTTTAAGACTAACGAATTAGAAAAAATGACAGCAACGATACCTGAAATTGTTCTATATATTGCTTTTGCATTTTTAATGCTGGCAATGATAATTACTTTGGTCAGACTCTTAAAGGGGCCTTCTATTAACGACCAAATTGCAGCTATGGACCTTATAGCGTCGATAATTATTGGTTTAATACTAGTATATTCAGTATTGATTAACAACGCAATGTATTTCGATATTCCTGTTATTCTTTCTTTGGTTTCGTTTATAGGAACCATTGCAGTATCAACTTATTTATCGCAAAAAAATGGATAATATTATCATTATTATTGTTTCAGCATTGATACTTTTGGGCTCATTTTTTATTCTGGTTTCAGCAATCGGAATTTTACGCTTCAAAGATTTGTATGGTCGGTTACATGCAACAACCAAAGCCACCTCATTTGGTATATTGCTGTTAATCATTGGTGTAAGCCTGTTTTTTAACGATATTACTGTTTATATAAAGGCGTTTCTGATAATATTCTTTGTATATCTGACCGCTCCATTAGCAGCACATTCAATATCGAAGTCGTTTTTTACAAAGGATAAAGAATCAAACCATTCGAAATAAGCTTTTTTGAGCAAACAATACTTTAAAAGTAGGAATTTTTTTTGAAGTAAAAAATGAAAAAGATATATCGTAACATTATTTAAAAGTAACAATATTCTTGAAATACTATCGACTTAAATAATACATAACTTACACAATATAAAAATATAACAAAATGGTATTATCAAAGCTTTACACCGAATTTTTCAGAAGTGAAAAAACTTCAGGAATTGTACTGTTGTTTGCAACTGCATTTTCATTAATTATTGCAAACTCTTCTTTCCAATACTCATATTTGGGCTTTTGGGATTTCAATGTTGGTGGTCATACCATTGCTCAATGGGTTAACGATGGATTAATGGCAATTTTCTTTTTGATGATTGGGCTTGAGCTGGAGCGCGAAATATACGAAGGCGAATTGTCAAGTTTAAAAAAGGCCTCACTTCCTTTTGCTGCTGCATTGGGTGGAATGTTAGTTCCTGCTGCTATTTATATGTCGATGAATATTGGTTTACCTACTCAAAATGGTGCAGGTATTCCGATGGCTACCGATATTGCATTTGCTATTGGAATTTTATCGTTGCTTGGCAATAAAGTACCGGCATCACTGAAAATTTTTTTAACAGCATTGGCTGTTATCGACGATCTCGGAGCGGTATTGGTTATAGCCATTTTTTACACTAAAACCATTTCGGCTTATTATTTATTTGGGGCTTTTGCTGTGTATGCTATACTTATTGTTCTTAACAGATTAAAAGTTTGTAATGTGGTTCCATACCTTGTAGGTGGTGTTTTAATGTGGTATTTAATGCTCAACTCGGGTTTACATGCCACTGTTACGGGGGTTTTACTCGCTTTTGCTATCCCTTTTGGAAAGTCTAAAGAAACTTCTCCTTCGTTTCACTTACAACATGTATTACATAAACCTGTAGCATTTATCATCCTTCCTATTTTTGCATTGGCCAATACAGGAGTTGTTATTTCTCAAGGTTGGTTAAGCGACCTTACAGGCAGGGGAAGCTTAGGTATTATTGCTGGCTTGTTGATAGGTAAACCACTTGGAATCACCTTATTTTCATATTTAGCAGTAAAATTGAATATTTCCTATTTGCCCGAAAATGTCAATTGGAAAATTATTATCGGAACAGGTATTTTAGCGGGTATTGGATTTACAATGTCAATTTTTATAACCCTACTTGCATTTAACGATTTTGATTTAACAAATAAAGCAAAAATGGCAATTCTTATGGGCTCGTTGATGTCAGGATTGATTGGATTTGTTATGTTAAAAACGCAATTAAAAAATGCGACATAAGTGTTATTCTTGAAAATAGTTGGTTAGTGCTAACAATTTCTTGTTTTCGTGTTTTTTCCAATACCAAGCATTTATTTTGTATGTTAAATAAGCACTTCCGGCCCCCAAAATAGCTCCGGCCAACACATCCGATGGGTAGTGAACGCCCAAATTCATACGTGAATAGCCCACATAACCTGCCCACAAATAACTTGGTGCAATAACATACCATTTGGGATAAATCAAACTTAGCGAAGTGGCAGTGGTAAATGCAAGCGAAGTATGGCCAGATGGAAATGAGGGCGAGCCCCCAGTGCCATAATCTAAATTGCTGTAAATGTCAGGGTATTGTTTATAAGGCCTTAGGCGCCCAAATGAATGTTTTAAACCATAAGTGAGAATTGAATTTACGCCAAGAGCTGCGGTTGTATAGATGGCATCTTTAAACATTTTATCATCATTTTTGATAAGCGCTATGGTAGCCATAGTTGCTGGTACACCAAATGATGTTATGGTTGTGGTATTCGATATTGCTTGCGAAAACCCAACTGTATGTTTATTGCTATAAATAGAATTTAGAATTTTTAAATCCATATTTTGAGCTTTATTTTCGGTTGATGCTAAAAAAAATATACCGATAAGCAGAATAATTGTCGTAAATTTGCGCATAATTTCTAATTTGAGGTTTCAAAGGTACTGAAAAATGTCAAATTAGTTATAATTTAGAGCTAAATTCATGTTGAAAATTGCCATTGTAGGTCCCGAGTCGACAGGGAAATCAGAGCTGTCGATAGCCTTAGCTTCTCATTTTGGTGGAAATTATGTGCCTGAGTTTGCGCGAACTTACGTCGAAAAATTAGATAGAAATTATTTATACGAAGATGTCGTTTTTATTGCGCAAAAACAAATAGAAGAACAGGACTTATATAACAACAATAACAATATTCTAAATCCTTCATCTATTGTGTTCTTTGATACAGAGTTAATTATCACTAAAGTATGGTTGGAGTTTTGCTACAAATCTGTTCCAAAGTTTATAAATGAGCGTATTAGCAATAAGTATTTTGATTTGTATTTGTTATGTTACCCCGATTTGCCTTGGGTTTTCGATCCTGTTCGTGAGCATGGAGGCAGTGAACGATTGTTTTTTTTCGATTGGTATAAACGAGAAATTGAAAAAATAGGTATTCCGTACGTGATTATTGATGGTATTGGAACTATTCGCACCAAAAAAGCTATAGCTGCTGTAAATAAGATAATAAAATAATAATTCGAATTTAAAATTTTATATTTAGATGAACAAGAAACTTTCAGATATTGTAAAAACTTTATCGGACGTAAACGAATTCAAAGATATTTGCCATCAACACAATGAGTTAATACCAATGCCATCGGTCGATGTGCTCAACGAAATTGTAAAATTAGTTCGAGCCATACTTTTTCCCGGTTTTTTTGGTTATGCTGCTATCAATTCCAAAAATATGTTGTATCACATAGGTGTCAATGTCGATCAATTATTGTTTTTGCTTTCGTCGCAAATAAATGCTGGAATGTCATTCAACAAGGGTGTAAACGATAAGCCTTGTCCCGAAATTGAACGTCAATCCAAAGAGAAAGCGCGCGAATTTATACAACAATTACCCGTTATTCGACGTAAATTACATACCGATATTATCGCCTCTTTCAATGGCGATCCGGCAGCCAAAAGTTTCGGCGAAGTGATTTTTTGTTATCCTGGTTTTCGTGCCATTAGCAATTACCGCATAGCACATGCGCTTTTGATGCTCGATGTGCCACTTATTCCACGCATTATTACCGAAATAGCTCACTCCGAAACAGGAATCGACATTCATCCCGGTGCTACTATTGGCGATTATTTTACTATCGACCACGGCACTGGAGTTGTTATTGGCGAAACGGCAACGATAGGAAATAATGTGAAAATGTATCAAGGCGTTACGCTGGGTGCTAAAAGTTTTCCGTTAGACGAAAATGGAAATCCTATAAAAGGCATCCAGCGCCATCCACGTATAGGAAATGATGTAGTAATCTATTCTAATTCAACTATTTTGGGAACCATAAAAGTAGGTGATGGTGCCGTTATTGGAGGCAATATCTGGGTAGATACCGATGTGCCGGCTGGTGCAAAATTAGTACAGACGAAATGATGTGTTGATGTGATGATGTGATGATGTGATGATGTGATGATATGTTGATGTGATGATATGTTGATGTGATGATATGTCGATGTGATGATATGTTGATGTGATGATATAATATCTTGCAAAGCACAAATAGCATACGAAGTGCAAACAAAACGGCGCAGCCAAATAACGCGAAGCAAATAACGCACGAAGTGCAAATAACGACGTAGACAAATAACTAAAAAATAAGATGGAATACGAAATGATTGCCAAAACCTTTATGGGTTTGGAAGAGGTACTGGCTACAGAGCTGGTAAAATTAGGTGCTAATAATGTAGAATTGCAGCGGCGAGCGGTGAGTTTTACCGGCGATAAGGCAATGATGTATAAGGCAAATATGCATTTGCGAACCGCTTCGCGCGTGCTGAAAACAATAACTACTTTTACTGCTAAAAATGCCGATGAGGTTTACGATAAAGTACGTACCATAAATTGGACGGATTTTATGAATGTAAAAACTACTTTCGCTATCGAATCTACTGTTTATTCCGAAGAGTTTACCCATTCAAAATTTGTTTCGTATCGTGTAAAAGACGCAATTGTCGATTGGTTTCGCGATAAAACAGGCGATCGACCATCGGTAAAGTTAGATAATCCAAATCTCACCATCCATATACATATTGCAGGCACAAATTGCACCATCTTGTTAGATAGTTCGGGCGATTCGTTACACAAACGCGGTTATCGTATTTCGCAAAACGAAGCACCACTCAACGAAGCGCTGGCTGCTGGCATGTTATTAATGACTGGCTGGGAAGGGCAAAGCGATTTTATCGACCCTATGTGTGGTTCCGGAACTTTATTGATAGAAGCTGCACTCATTGCACTCAACATTCCACCCGGATTGTATCGCTCGTCGTTTGGTTTTGAAAAATGGCTCGATTTTGACCAAGAATTATTCGACGAAATTTACCAAGATGATTCTGCAGAACGTCCCTTTAACTTTAAAATTTACGGTTCTGATATTTCGCAACGAGCAATCAATATCAGCGAACAAAATGTTAAAAGTGCAGGGCTTACAAAATACATAACGTTGGAAGTGAAAGGTGTAAAAGACATAGAAGCGCCTTCTGTGGGATGTCTTTTGGTAACTAATCCTCCCTATGGCGAACGCATTACTTCCGAGGATATTTTAGGACTTTACGCAAGTATAGGTTCTACTTTCAAACATAAATTTCAGGGCTCTAAATGCTGGCTAATAAGTTCGCATATCGAATGTATCGACAAAATTGGTCTCAAATCAACCCAACGAATACCATTATTAAACGGTACGCTGGAGTGTTGGTATAACTGTTACGATATTTTTGCGGGCAAACGCAACGAATATGTGGTACTTAAAAAAAATATTTCGAAACCAACACAAGAATAATTTCACTCTAAACAATCTGATTATCACAACAATATTAATTTTATATTGCATTCTATAAATTGTAAATCGTAAATTGTAAAATTGTAAATTAATAAATTGTTTTGTTAGTTCGGGAAAAAAGATTACTTTTGTGCCACTTTAACGCCCAGATGGCGGAATTGGTAGACGCGCTGGTCTCAAACACCAGTGGATTCACTTCCATGCCGGTTCGATCCCGGCTCTGGGTACAAGTCCTAAACCCCTCGAAATCATACGATTACGAGGGGTTTTGTTTTGGTTTTTGAAATGATATACTTTTTTTGTAGATTTGCGATTGATAAAAAGAATAGTATGAGTAATAATAATGTAATTAAAATTGATGTAGCTGCTGTGCTCAAAGCTCGAGCTCCAAAAACGAAAATACCCAAGTTTATAGTAAACTACCTTCGCAGAATTGTTCATGAAGACGAGTTTAATAAGTTTTTTGTGGAAAATCCTGATTTGAAAAATCTCGATTTTGTCGAAGCTGCTTTTAAGTTTTTAGGTATTAAAATGAATATTGTTGGTAAAGAAAACTTACCGCCTGTCGATGGAAAGTATATTTTTGCGTGTAACCACCCCCTTGGCGGATTGGATGGCGTGGCAATGGGATATGTTATTGGTAAACAGTATGATGGTAAAGTGCGTTTCTTTTCAAACGATCTTGTTATGTCCATCACGCCAATGAGGGATATGTTTGTTCCAATAAATAAATTTGGAAATCAAAATAAAAATAATGCTGATTTGATGCGTGATTTGTACGAGTCAGATAATCATTTGGTTACTTTTCCGGCGGGTATGTGCTCGCGAAAGCAAAATGGAAAAATCTGCGATTTGGAATGGAAAAAGAATTTTATTACCAAAGCTGTTCAATACAAACGCGACGTGGTTCCTATCTTTTTCGAAGGGCGTAACTCCAATTTTTTCTATAATTTGGCAAACATACGTAAGTTTTTGGGCATCAAATTCAATATCGAAATGATGTATTTACCAAATGAAATGTTTAAACAACGAAATAAAGAATTTAAAATAATAATAGGAAAACCTATCCCCTGGCAAACTTTCGATAAATCGAAATCACATGCTAAATGGGCTGAATGGGTGAAAGAGGAGGTTTATAGTTTATAGTTTGCAGTTTATAGTTTATAGTTTGCAGTTAATAGTACATAGTTAATAGTTATGAAAATAATTTCCTATAATGTGAATGGCATACGTGCCGCACTCTCAAAAGATTTTCCAACTTGGTTGCGCACCGAAAATCCGGATGTGCTTTGTTTTCAGGAAACAAAGGCTCAGCCTGATCAAATTGATACTTTGCTTTTTGCCGAAATGGGTTACACATCGTATTTGCATTCGGCGCAAAAAAAAGGCTACAGTGGTGTGGCAATTCTTACCAAATCGGCTCCCGATAATGTGGTTGTGGGTATGAATAATCCCCGCTACGATGCTGAGGGACGAGTTATTCGTGCAGATTTTGGCGATTTGTCGGTTATTAGCGTATATATTCCTTCGGGTTCGTCGGGCGATGAGCGGCAGGCTTTTAAAATGGATTTTTTGGAGGCATTTTTACCATTTATCGAAGAAGTACGCAAAACGCGTCCGAACTTGGTTGTTTGTGGAGATTATAATATTTGTCATAAACCTATAGATATTAATCACCCAGAGCGTCAGAATGGTGTTTCGGGATTTTTGCCCGAGGAACGTCAGTGGCTCGACCGGTATGAAGCTACGGGCATGGTCGATTCGTTCCGCATTTTCGACCAAAGTGCCGAGAAATATAGTTGGTGGAGTTACCGAGGTGGTGCGCGTTTTCGCAATGCCGGTTGGCGTATCGACTATCATTGGGTAAGTGAGCCACTTCGAAACAGACTCAAATCGGCTGCAATATTGGCCGATGCAGTGCATTCAGACCATTGCCCGGTGGTGGTGGAGCTTTCTTAGACGACAGACTTCGGACGATAGACAACAGACAACAGAAAATATAAAAATGATATAAGACAGCAGTCTTTCAGTTGTCCGTTGTCTGCTGTCCGTTGTCTATTTTCACCCTTTCTAAAATTTAAAAAACAATAAATGTTTGCATAACAAATTTAGGTGGACTGATTTGTTTTTAACTTTGTAAACTAATTTACAATTTGAATATTATCCTATGAAGTTTTATTCTTTCCGATTATTTGTAATTCTTTCATTATCAATTGTTTTTACGTCGTGTGATTGGCTCGATTCCAATTCAACAGCTACAACTTCGAGCGATGCTACTTTTACTTCGCTTACCTTTACAGCTGCAAATACTGCTGATGCTGCACTGTCTCAAGCTGTATTTTCATTGGTAATAGAAGGTTCAGACTCAATTATTGTGAATTTAGATTCACTTCCATATAACACCGCTATCGATAGTGTAATACCCAAGTTTACATTCGCAAGCTCCAATGCTGCTTATGTGCTTGTAAAAGACAGTGCCGGAACAAAAATTGATACAATAACAATTACCGGAAAAGATACTTTGGATTTTAACAGGGTAGTTAAAATTAAGAATTTTGCAACCGACGGAAAAGCGTATCATACCTATTCGTTTAGAGTGAATGTACATAAAGTTGAACCAGAGTTGTATCAGTGGAAAAATGTTGTAAATCAAATTTATACACATCAAGGAACGCTTCAGAAAGCAGTTATGATGAATAACACAATTTATTTTTTCAATAGTACAGGTCTTACTACATCGCTTTATACTTCGACAACTGGAGCAGGCTGGAGCAACCGCACAAGTGTAACCGATTTGCCTGATAATGCTTTGCTGCGCAATATGTTGGTTTTCAATAATAAACTGTTTTTATTTCACAACGACTCGTTGATTTACTCCTCTACAAACGGTGTTGATTGGACAAAGAAATCATTTCAGAATACTGATTATTGGTTTAAAAATTTACTTTACGACTTTAAAGGAAAATTGTGGGCATTGGTACAAAATAAATCGAACGGCGATTATAAATTTGCAACTTCAGAAGATGGTGCTTTGTGGACTAAACACGAAGATCTTGTTCCAGCTAATTTTCCCGTAGGTGGCTATGCTGCAGTTTCGTTTTTGTCGCGCACAAAGCAACCTAAAGTGCTTGTGGCTGGTGGTTATTCTAAAACCGGAGCTTTCCTTAACAAAGTATGGTCGTCTCAAGATGGGTTGTATTTTGTTGAGTTTAGTAAAGAAAATACCACCTATGGTTATCGCACAGGGACTAACATTATTTATTACGAAGACAAATTGTTAGCATTTGGTGGGGTGGACGAAAATGGTAAAATGCAACCTTTACTCTACATACAATCGGCTGACGAGGGTTTGAGCTGGAAAAATATTGATACTACTTATATGTCTATTCGAGAAAAATATACATTTAATCGTAACGATAGCGTAATTTCTGCATACAAAAATTACAAACGTCGTTTCAATCATTCGGCCGTAGTTGATAAAGATAAGAATATCATTCTGATAGGAGGTCGTGATTCGCTTCCTCAAACCTATTCAGATGTGTGGGTGGGTCGTTTGAATAAAGCGATATTTATTATTAAATAGTTAGGAAGTTTATAGTTCATAGTTTTATGAATAAAAAGTTTACAAATAGTCAGGTTTCGTTACGTTTCCGTAGATGGAGTCGTGCGGGTTATGCCTTGTTTGTAAGTTTTACTTTTGCTGTAACAATTGGCGTACTTGCTGTTTCGGTTTGCGAAAAATCAGAAGCAAAAGCTTTGACAGGTGGTTTGTTGAAAAGTGAAAACACTTTCTTTTCCCTTGATGAAAATGATCAGGAACTAAACGATGAAATTCTGAATGCTACCGAAATTGCCTCTATTTCAGCAATTCAAAACGACTTTACCGCTGCGTGTGGTAGTAAATTATATGTATTAACAAGATATTTTATTAACCAAAACGGTTGAAATGGACTAAAATCTATTTCAACCGTTTTTTATTTTTAGTTTATGTATAAAAAAACAAATTTCATTATCACAGTCTTCTTGTTTTGGTCATTCATTTCGTTTAGTCAGAAAAATGCGGCGGATACCTTAAATGTAGATTTACAAGAAATAGATGTGAATGCTGCTCAAAATCAATTAAAAGCGGGCTCGGGTAGGTTGCTCACTGTAATCGATAAAATTACAATTGAAAAACTACCAGTGCAAAGTCTCGACGATTTGTTAGAAACAATTTCGGGGGTGGATATTCGTCAACGTGGAGTGGGAGGGACGCAGTCGGATATTAGCATTCGTGGTGGCTCGTTCGATCAGGTTCTTGTGTTGCTCAATGGAGTTAACATAACCGACCCACAAACAGGGCATTACAATCTCGATGTGCCGGTTGATTTGTCCGATATTACGCGTGTAGAACTTTTGCAAGGCTCAGCAGCCCGATTTTATGGTCCTAACGCATTTAGTGGAGCTATTAATATTATTACAACAGTAAAAAGTAAAAGGGCTGTTTCGGCACAACTTACTGGGGGGAGTTATGGCACATTTACGCAAAATGTTTCGGGTAACATCGGAAATAAGAAGTTAGCAACCTTTGTTTCGTTTTCTAACAAAGCAAGTGAAGGCTATATCCCCAATACCGATTATAAAATGCTTAATGCCTTTATGCATACTGCATTAACAACCAACAAAGTGGGTAAATTTGATTTGCAATTAGCATTTCAGCAAAAATCGTACGGGGCAAATGCTTTTTACTCATTTAGTTATCCAAATCAGTTCGACCATACACAAACTTTTCTTGGTGCGTTGAGTTGGAATTTATCTACAACTGATTTTCAGTTTTCGGCTCAGGCTTACGCTCGCAAACATTACGATAGGTTTGAACTTTTTAGAGACTCAATTGCCATAAAACCAACGTGGTATACCACACATAATTATCACGTAACAGATGTTTCGGGCGCAAAAGCAACTGCAACGTATCAATCGTCGTTTGTCAAAAGTACCCTTGGTGTTGATGTGCGCAACGAACATATTTATAGCAATGCACTGGGAATAGTTTTACCTTCACCCAAAGAAAATATTTTTGCAGCCAGTCATCCGTTTACAAAAGCCGATAACCGTCTGCTTTCGACCGCTTTTGCCGATTTCTCGAAAAATATTCGTCATATAAATTTATCAATGGGTGTTTCGGCAACTTCCAATAAACGATACGGTTTTATGTGGTCGGGTGGGGGCGATGTGAGTTACAACGCTACCGACAATTTGCGTTTTTACACTTCGGTAAATTCAGCTGTACGTTTGCCTACATTTACCGATTTGTATTTGCAAAATTCAATTCAGAAAGCAGATGCAAGTTTACAACCCGAAACCGCTACTACTTTCGAAATAGGTTCAAAATACGATAAACTGGGACTCAAAATGAATGGAGCTGCTTTTTATCGTATTGGAAAAAATGTTATTGATTGGGTAAAATTCTCACCAACAACCAAGTGGGAAAGTAAAAATTTAGCAGATGTAAATGCTTTTGGTGTGGATGCTTCCGCCGATTATTACTTTAAAACTGGTTTTGTTAAAAAAATTGCCTTATCCTATTCGTATCTCACGCTCGATAAAGAAGCGGTGTCGTTCGATTCGAAATATGCGTTAGATTATCTTCGTAATAAAGCTGTTGTGAGTGTAAATCATGCTATGGTTAGCAAACTTTCGGCTCAGTGGAAAGTGTCGTACAACGACCGTGCAGGCGATTATTTAGATTTTGCAAGTGCTACTAAAACACTCTATAAACCATTTACAATGTTGGATTTGCGCTTACTTTGGACCGATAAATATTTTGATATTTTTGCCGATGGCAATAATTTGCTCGACGTAAATTATGCCGATTATGGTGGTTTGGTACAGCCCGGAATTAATTTTAATGTGGGAATGAGGTTAAAATTGTAACATGCAATATTGAAATGACATTAGAACTTTAAAAGTGTGTTTATTAAGTTCGAACTGATAGATACTTTATTTATTGCAATAATTTAAAAATTTAGTTCGGGCAAAAGTTGTGTACCTATTATTTTCTTTTTTCCCTTTATCTCAGTCTTTTTTGCCGCTTTTTTTGCTGCCTTTTTCAATTCGTAAAACTCTTTATCGCCATTGAGGTTAAAACTCATGCGATGAAAGGGTGTTAGGCCAAATTTCAGAATTGCCTGTCGATGAGCTTTTGTGGGGTAAGCTTTGTTTTTACTCCATTCGTAATGAGGGTATTGGGCATGAAGTAGTTGCATCAATTCGTCGCGGTGTGTTTTTGCCAACACCGAAGCAGCTGCAATAGAAAGGTATTTGGCATCACCTTTTACAATGGTTTGGTGTGGAATATCTTTAAAAGGTTTGAACCTATTTCCGTCCGAAATAATAAATTCGGGTTTTATAGAAAGTTTTTCAATGGCTTTGTGCATAGCCAAAATGGAGGCATTGAGAATGTTTATACGGTCAATTTCTATATTATCAACCACGCCTATTGCCCACGCAAGGGCGTTTTGTTCGATAATTGGACGAAGGGCGTCGCGCTCCTTTTCGGTCAGTTGTTTCGAGTCGTTAAGGGCAGGGCATTCAAAATTGATAGGTAAAATTACCGCTGCTGCTACTACTGGTCCAGCCAAGCAACCACGACCGGCTTCGTCGGTGCCACATTCCAATTTTGCACCCGAAAAATTATGCAACAATGCCGCCATTTTTTAGTTTATAGTTTAT
Organism: Porphyromonas cangingivalis; assembly: GCA_945902955.1. Lineage (GTDB taxonomy): Bacteria > Bacteroidota > Bacteroidia > Bacteroidales > Paludibacteraceae > Paludibacter. Next base: position 1,926 of record CAMDNO010000050.1, on the reverse strand, counting down.
AGTAAATAGTTTATAGTAAATAGTTTATAGTAAATAGTTTATAGTAAATAGTTTATAGTAAATAGTTTATAGTAAATAGTTTATATTTAAAAAATAGAATAATCAATTTGTAATTAGATATAATAACTTGAGACAATATTAATTTCTGTTCACTTTTAGGGGTTAGGGGCAGTTTTCGGGGCAGTTTTTATTTCTTTCACCTCATTCCAAAGATCAGGTGCAAGCCCAAGCATTGGTTTATAGAGTATTGAGTTGGCTTTTGTTTCAGAATTCAGTATGTTAATTTTCGAATCTAAAACATCAAATACATTTAGCAATAAGCTGATTATCAGAGCGTATTTTAATGCGCCAAAAATGCCACCAAAAAATTTATTTAATCCGCCAAGCGAAATATTTTCTACTAATTTATCTAACGAACGAGCTAGAAACATCATTAATAAAGCAATAGCAATAAAAATAACAACGAACGAAAGTGGCACAGCTACTGTTTTCGACACTCCAAAAGCGTCGGTAAGTATTGAACTCATAACTGGTGAAAACCATTTGGAGCCATAAATGCCTACAATAATGACTGCCAGCGAGATAATTTCGCGAATTAAACCTTTGGATAAACCAAAAATAAATCCCAATAACAAAGGGATTAAAATAATAATATCAATTGTATTCATAAAAGCTTCAATTTTCTTTGCAAATATAAATAAAATTTGTGGCACAGCTTTTGTTTTATGCCAAATACCGGAAAAAATAAACGAAGTTGCAACCTTATTTAGTATTTATCTTTTAAATAAAAATTACCAATATGAAAACACGCATTTTAAGTCTGATAGCTATTTTTACAATAGCAGCCACCATACCAGGTATGGCCAGACAACGGATACAAATTGAAGCTGTAAACAACGATATTAGTTATTATCTCGACCTCAAAGCCATTTCTTCTATTTTTGGCGATTCGCGCGATTTGGAAGATTTCGAACAACGAATTAACGATTATGATAGTCGTATCTCAAATTTAGATTTGAACAACGATGGTGATGTAGATTACCTTCGTGTAATTGAATCATCCGAAAACAATACAAATTTAGTAGTTATTCAAGCAATTCTCGACCGCGATGTGTATCAAGATGTGGCTACCATAGTAGTAGAGCGCGATAGGTATCGTCGGAGTTATGTTCAAGTAATTGGCGATCCATATATTTATGGGGCAAATTATATAATTGAACCTGTGTATTATCGCACGCCTCTTATTTATTCCTGGTTTTGGGGCACTTCATACCATAGATGGAACTCGCCTTATTATTGGGGATATTATCCACGATACTATAACTATCGTCGTCCGTTGGAAATAAATATCTATTTATCGCACGTACACGGCTATGTAAATTACAATCATGGTTACAATTATTCGAGCAGTTGGCATAGTCGTAGTGCATATCGTATGTACAATTCGGTAAGCCGAAACGATTACAGTGTACGATACCCCGAAAGGAGTTATAGTAAACGAAATACGGAATACAGTAACCGTTACGAAATGGATAAACGACGCAATAGCGATTACGTAAGAACTGCCGAACGCAGTGGAAGTGTTAGCCGGAGTGCCAATTCGAATCGTACGTCAAACGATGATGTTTACAATCGCTCTACACGAACAGCAACCGATTCACGCAGTATTTCCGGAAATCGTTCGGGAGAAAATACAAGAGTAGCCGAACCAACTCGCAGCACTCGTACCGAAACAACTCAACCAACAAGAGAATCGAACTCGGGCAGCAGAAACGTATATACGCCAAGCCAAAGTAATTCGAGAAGTGTTGATGCAAGTAGTACTGAAAAGAGAGTAACAGAAAGTAGAAGCAATTATGATACCCGTAACTCAAACGAAAATGTTCGCTCGGCTCGACCAGCAACCGAAAGCAAAAATGTGGAACG
>CAMDNO010000049.1 GCA_945902955.1 Porphyromonas cangingivalis | reverse complement strand
TGAATATTCCTATTCTTCGTCGCTCAGCAGTGTTGGCGCTAATTGCCGATAGCAAAAAAACTATTGCTGTAGGTGGTACATCGGGCAAAAGTACGACTTCGGCCATGATTTTCGACATTATGGAACAGGCCGGACTTGAGCCAAGTATTATCAGTGGTGCGGGACTTACCAGCATTATTCGCGAAGGAAAAATTGGTAATGCCAAAGTGGGCGAAGGCGATTGGTTGGTGATTGAAGCCGACGAAAGCGATGGCTCTATTGTGCAATATCATCCCGAAATTGGCTTACTGCTAAATATCGAAAAAGACCATCAAGAAATTGTGGAACTAATGCAGCTTTTTGGCACTTTCCGCGACAATACGAAAGACATTTTTATCACCAACCGCTCGAATAAATTAGCAGCTCAAATATCGACGAATGCAGCCAACGATTTTGCGGTGGACGATGCCATCGAAGCAGGATTTAAAGCTACAAACTTTAGCCAAAATGGGTTCGAAATAAACTTCGAAATTGTAGGTACAGCATTTAAAATGCAAACCGTAGGTCGCCACAATATGGAAAACGCACTTGCTGCTATTGCTGTTGTGAGCCGCTTGGGTGTTAGCAACGAAACGGCTGCTGCGGCTCTGGCTAAGTACGAAGGCATTTACCGTCGACATCAGGTAATCGGACAAAAAAACGGTGTGATTCTGATTGACGACTACGCCCACAATCCTGCCAAATGCGCTGCATCTATTTTGGCTTGTCAACCTGTTGCTCCCAAAGTAATTGCGTGGTTTCAACCACACGGTTATGGTCCTACACGTTTTTTGCGAACTGACTTCGTGAACGAAATAGCAGCCACGCTTCGCGAGCAGGATGAAATATGGATGAGCGAAATTTTTTATGCCGGCGGCACTGCCGTAAAAGATATTTCTGCCAACGACCTTATTGAAGACATCCGCCGCTTGGGTAAAAAAGCCTATTTTGTAGAAGACCGCAACCAATTTGTAGATGCTGTAAAACCGCATTTCACAGGCAATGATGTGCTCTTATTGATGGGTGCCCGCGACCCGGGCTTGGAGAAATTTGCGGGTGAGGTGTTTGCAAAATTGTAATTTTATTTTCAAAATATATTTTTAAATCTTTAAATTAAAATCACATGAATTCAAAAATTATTTTTTTAGGAATTTTTCTACTCTCAGTATTCAGTCTAAATGCAACTATTAAAGTAGCTTCGGCATTGGGCGACAACATGGTAATGCAACGCAACTCGGAAGCGAAAATCTGGGGTACAGCTAATCCAAATGAGAAGTTAACCATTACTACCAGTTGGAATAAAGCAAAACTATCGACTGTTGCAAATAGCAAAGGTGAATGGATCGTGAAAGCAAAAACGACTGAAGCTGGTGGGCCATTTACTATTAGCATAGCAGCTGGAAAAGAAAAAGTGCAACTCACTAACATTCTTTTAGGCGAAGTTTGGCTCTGCTCTGGGCAGTCGAATATGCAAATGTCGCTGTTAGGCTATAACGACCAGCCAATTAATGGCTCAAACAATACAATTTTGGAAGCTGACAATTGTCAACTCCGATTATTTAGTGTAAAATTGTCCGCTCAAAGTACGCCACAAGATACTTGTGTAGGGAAATGGGAAATTTCTAGTCCCAAAACTGCAGGTAAGTTTAGTGCAGTAGCCTATTATTTTGCAAGTAAATTGCAAAAAGCGCTAAATGTTCCTGTTGGTGTTATCAACTCGAGTTGGGGAGGATCACGCATCGAAGCTTGGATTGATACTGAAACAATGCAGAAATTTCCCGAGTCGTTGGCAAGTACAACGAAAGAAAAAACTCCACAACATCATCGAGCCGCTAATTTATATAACGCCATGATTTATCCACTTAAAAACTTGAGTATCAAAGGAGCTTTGTGGTATCAAGGGGAGTCTAACCGCGGTGAATATCAATACTATGCAGCTTTGCAAAAAGCAATGGTTGCCAAATGGAAAAGCGATTTTGAGCTTAGCGAATTACCCTTCTACTTTATGCAGATAGCACCCTATTCGTACAATAATAGCAAAGATATTCTTTCAGGAAAATTTTACGATGAGCAATTAAAAGCATCTTTAGATATTCCAAATGCAGGCATGGTTGCTACGGTTGATTTGGGCGAAGAGTTTTGCATTCATCCTGCCGAAAAGGAGGTTCTTGGACAACGTTTGCTCTATTGGGCAATGTCCGAAACATACAAAGTGGAAGGTTTATCGTACAAAAACCCTATTTATAAAAGCATGGCAGTCAAAGATTCGGCAATAGTAGTTTCGTTCGACAATTTAGGTATGGGATTGAGTGCTTATGGAAAAGAGATTACAAATTTCGAAATTGCTGGCGAAGATAAAGTTTTTTATCCTGCAACAGCAAAAATTAAATCGAAACAAGTAATTCTGACAGCTTCGGAAGTTAAGAGCCCTGTTGCTGCACGATATGCATATATTAATTACCCTTCGGGCAAGGGTTTTTTGTACAATACCGCTGGCTTACCGGTGTTGCCTTTCCGAACGGATAATTGGTAAGGCTCCACTTAAAAGTTCCAGTTCTTTTTTCTTTTTTGAAACAGATTTTATAAAATAAAATATAACACCTTTAGCATAAAACTTTTAGTGTGATACTAAAGGTGTTATAAATTCTAATAAATTGTTTTGATGCTCTGGCTACAGCGTGCTTATTGAAAAGGTGGAATTTTGAAATCAATACTATGTTGGGGCTTGACAAACTTAACTTATCCGAAAATAGTGTATCTCATTATGGTTTGTCCGAAAATTGCAAATCAGGGCTTACCAATCTGTCGGTTTGGGTAATTCTGAAAGATAATCAAGGAACAATGTGGTTTGGTACGTTTTACGGTGGTTTAAATTATTTTAATCCCAAATCTATTTCGTTTAGCTATAATGATTTTGGAACACATTATTTGGGGAACGGTTATCCCATTATTGGTTAAATTAAAGTTAGAGATTAGAAAATTGAAAATTTAGAAAATAGTTTATACTTTGTTTCTTCGTAGCATTACCGTATCTGTAAGCCAGTACAAATATAAATAAATTATATTTAATGCAAAACCAATACATATATAATTCATATATGTTATATACGGGTTATATATGGATTATATACGAATTATATATGGGTTATATATGGAATATCTACGAAGATAGAGCGAATATGGTGCGGAGCTGCTTTACATTACACCAAATTTTTTGTCTTAAATCTTTATGGTTTAATTTTTTGTATGCCAAATGTCCTATCTGCATTATTGGCTTTTGATTTTTTTTCGTTTTGGCTTGCCATTTTGGTCAATGCCTGATAAATATCGCTGAACTGCCTTAAAAATAGCTATTATTGCCGAACATTCGTTTGTTTCGGTTGTTTGATGCTTTGTAATTAAAAAAAAGATAGATACAATGACTGATAATTTTGCACATCGCGCAGCGGAATGGGATAATCCTTCCAAAATAAATATGACAACTAAATTTGTTTCGAAATTGGTTGAAAAAATTGAGTTACAAAAAAACTGGCGCGGATTGGAGATAGGAGCTGGAACGGGTTTAGTGGGACTACAACTTTTGCCTTATTTGCAAAGTGTAGTTTTTGAGGATACTTCGGCGGCTATGCTGGGCATTTTAAAACAAAAACTGAAAGGCGATGAGGTTGTAGAAATTGTTGAAGGTGAAGTTTTTGAATACGAAAAACAGGATGTTGATTTTGTTTTTTCGTGTATGGCTTTTCACCATATTCCCGATATTGAAAAATCATTGGAGCATTTATTCCAAATTACAACTACCGGAGCTATTATTGTTGTGGGCGATATCCGCACCGAAGATGGTTCGTTTCATCATTTTGAACCCATCCCGCACAAAGGATTTGATACAACTGAGTTAAGCGAAAAGTTTGAAAAGGCAGGCTTTAAAGTCCTTTCGGCTGACAATTACAATATTTTGAAACGCGAACGTACGCCGGGCGTTTTTACCGATTATGAGCAGTTTATGCTAATTGCGAAGAAAAAATGATGAGCGGTTCCACTATTTTTTTATTAAGAAAGAAATTGTAAAAAGATATCGGCAGTTAAACTATTTCTTAGCCATCATTTCTTCCGACAAAAAATGTTCTAATTCTTCCGATTTTACATTGCTTGTTAATTGACCGTTTATTGCCCACGAAATATGTCCTGTTTCTTCGGAAACCACTATGGCAATGGCATCGGAGTTTTCGGTTACTCCCAAAGCTGCTCTATGTCGCAATCCTAACCGTTTGGGTATGGTTTGATTTTTCGAAACAGGCAATATGCAAGCAGCTGCTTTGAGCGTTTTACCCTGAATAATTAATGCCCCATCGTGTAGCGGACTATTTTTGAAAAATATATTTTCGATAAGTCGCGAGCTTATAGACGCGTTTATTTGTTCGCCTGATACGGAGTAAAAATCCAAATCGCTATTTCTACAAAGTACAATCAAGGCGCCCGTCATTGTTTTCGACATAGATTTACAAGCCAGCACTATTTGAATCAGATGATAATCGGTGTCCTTTGATTGGGTATTGTCCGACGAAACTAACTTTTTTACATACTGAATCAAACTCCACTTTTGATGCGAACCTATTTTGGAAAACACTCTACGCAGCTCGTCTTGAAAAAGAACAATCAAAGCAAAAGCGCCCACACTCACAATACGATCGAGAATGCCACCAAGCAGCTCCATTTTGAAAATGTATGTTACTAATATCCAAAATATTAGAAAAGCCATTACACCCAAAAATATGTTTACTGCTCCCGTTCGGCGCAGCAATTTGTATAACTGATAAAGCAATACTGCCACCAGAAATATATCAATAATATCTTTTATCGTTAGTTGAAAACCCATCTTTATTAAGTTAGAAATTAGAAGTTAGAAATTGAAAAAAAATAAGAATTGAAAACTATATAAAAACTCATTTTCCAAATTTCTTATCACCACATCACCACATCACCACATCACCACATCACCACATCACCACATCACCACATCACCACATCACCACATCACCACATCACCACATCACCACATCATTTACCGCCTCAAAAATTGCAATGGCTTGCTTTGCTTCTTTAACATCGTGTACCCTCAGAATGTTTGCACCACCCATTAATGCAGCATAATGCACTGCTGTAGTTCCATTTAATGCTTCTTCGGGCAAGATAGTAAGTGTTTTGCAAATCATTGATTTACGCGATACTCCCACCAAAAGCGGAGCTTGTATTGCTGAAAATAAATTCAAATTTTTTAGCAGGCTGAAATTTTGTTCTGTTGTTTTTGCAAATCCAAATCCTGGATCCACAATTACATCATTAACTCCTAATTGGTGCAGTTGATATACTCTTTTTTGCAAAAAAGCAATTACTTCAGCTACCACATTCTCATATTGACAAAGACTTTGCATAGTTTGTGGTGTGCCTTTAATGTGCATTAAAATATATGCCACACCCAAATCGGCAATAGTTTCGAACATACAATTATCCAATGTTCCGCCACTAATATCGTTGACCATTCCAACGCCATAATTTTTTACAGCAAAAGTAGCTACTTCCGAGCGAAAAGTATCTACCGACAGTGCAAAATTCGGAAAATGTTTCAATATCACCTCGAAAGCGAATGATAAACGCTTCTTTTCCAGTTGTGCATCAATATTTTCGGCCATTGGTCGACTTGAATATGCTCCTATATCTAAAATATCAACTCCTTCGGCAATCATTGACTCAACTTTTTTCAAAATAGAACTTGCACTACTCACTCTACTTTCGTTATAAAACGAATCGGGAGTAACATTCACAATTCCCATTACTTTTGGTTGCGAAAAGTCGATTAAACCATTGCCATACTTTATGACCATAAAATATTTATTAAAAAAATAATTCAGTACAAAAATAAGAAAAATACTGTTAGAACGTTATTAATAAAATAAGATAGAGGATTTTATATTAAAATTAATTTATTTATAACCTATTATATGACTCTATTTCAGCTATATAAGTATGTTTTCTATAAATAAATCATTGCTACAACAAATACTTAAAAAGCTGAAAGACTTAAAAAAAAATCTTTTTGGTAAGAATACTTTTTTTGAAAAAATACAAAATTATCATATTTATGGGTATTTGTGAGAAAAAATTGCTATTTTTGCGCTTAAATTCTTTCATAAGAGGTAATTTGAATAAAATATAGGACGAATTATTGAAATTATTAACCGAATATTTGCAACATTATTTTAAAAGGAAATAGAATTCATTAAAAATTTAATATTACAAGATTGAAAATTAAAATTATATGAGAATTAAAACATTAACAAAAATTGCTGTTTTTACATTAGTTATATCTACTGTTTTTGTAAATTGTAAAAATAAAAAAGCAATGTCTGGCGTTTCTGGTGTTACCGGTTGGAAATACAATGATCCATCTGGAACTGATTTCGTTGTAAAAGAAGGTCTTGTAACTGAAAATCCACTTGGAATGGTGGCAGTTGAAGGCGGATCGTTTACAATGGGCGAAAAAGCAGAGTTCGTAACTCAACCTCGCGACAACCGTCAGCGAAGAATTACGGTTAGCTCGTTTTACATGGATCAGTATGAAATTAGCAACGTAGATTGGCGCGAATATTCGCACTGGATGAAAATTGTTTTCGACAAAAAAGCTCAAGATCTTGTAAAGCGCTCTATTCCAAACGTAAACACTTGGCGCGAACAATTGGCTTACAACGAGCCTTACCTCCAAAACTACTTTTCGCATCCCTCTTTCAATAGATATCCAATTGTGGGTGTAACTTGGGAACAGGCTGTAGATTATTGTGCATGGCGTACCGACCGTGTGAACGAGTTGGCATTGGTAAAAGCAGGAATTATTAAAGCTCCAAATTTTGCTTCTCTCGAAAAAATGTCTTACGATAGTATCCGCAATAACTTTGTTTTCAACACTCAAAAGTACCTTGTACAAAATTCGTATATACCTGAGCCGGGACCAAAGGCAAAAAAAGGTTCTAATTTAGCTACTACTAAAGTGGATATGTCCGACGGAATTATGTATTCCGATTACCGACTACCAACTGAAGCTGAGTGGGAATACGCTGCTTATGCTATAACTTCGGATAAAGATGATATCGTTGCCGAAGGTAAAATTTACCCTTGGGCAGGACAACAAACTCGATTGACCGACCGTAAAAACATGGGACGTATACAAGCCAACTACGTTCGTGGACGAGGCGACATGGGTACTTCGGGGATTGCTAATGACCGTGCAACGATTACCGGCCCCGTAGATTCTTATATGCCAAATGACTTTGGTTTGTACAATATGGCTGGTAACGTAAACGAATGGGTGCTTGATGTGTATCGTGCTTCAAGTTTCGAAGATGTGGCTGAATACAATTCATTTCGTGGTAATGTATATACCAAAAAGCAAGTTGATAGCAAAGATTCTGTCGGACGTGATGTATTTGGAGTAGATTCGTTGGGACGTATTGCACTCGAAATTACCAAAGATTTACGTAATTTTAAAGATCCGGATCCTCAGGCAAAAATTCCTACAGACACATTGGATATTAGTGATGTGCTAAGACCCGAAATAGATGAACGCTCGCGTATTTACAAAGGTGGCTCGTGGAAAGACCGTGTATATTGGCTAAATCCTTCTACTCGTCGTTATTTAGACCAGGGTAAATCGGGTAACGATATTGGCTTCCGTTGTGCTATGAGTATGATTGGTGATATACAGCAAGGAAAGAAAAAAAGACGATAGACTGATTGGATAAATAAATCAAAAGCACTTGTTCATACAGAACAAGTGCTTTTTTTACAAGTAAAATTACTTCAATATCACTTAAATTTCGTAATTTTGCAAGCATTTCAATTTTAAAATAGTAATACTAAATACTTCGCTTTATTTTAAAAAATATGACAAGAACAATTATTGCCAATGCTTTGAAAAGCACAGATTATGGCACTACCGTAAACATTAAAGGCTGGGTACGTACACGTAGAGGGAATAAAAATGTGAGCTTTATTGCTTTGAACGATGGTTCTACTATAAATAACATTCAAGTTGTAGCCGACAATGAAAAACTGGGTGAAGAGTTTCTAAAACCAATTACCACAGGAGCTTGTATAAGTGTAGTAGGTACATTGGTAGAATCGCTGGGCAAGGGGCAAGCAGTTGAAATTCAGGCTGAAAGTATAGAAATTTATGGTGGAGCCGACCCCGACACCTACCCATTGCAAAAAAAGGGACACACATTAGAGTTTCTACGCGAAATAGCACATTTGCGACCTCGTACAAATACTTTTGGAGCAGTGCTACGCATACGTCATCACATGGCGCAGGCTATTCACCGCTTTTTTCACGAACGTGGTTTTTTCTATGTACACACACCAATCATTACTGGTTCCGATTGCGAAGGGGCTGGGCAAATGTTTCAGGTTACAACTTTGAATTTGTACGACTTAAAAAAAGACGAAACGGGTTCGATTGATTATAGCCGTGATTTTTTTGGAAAACAAACGAGTCTCACTGTTTCGGGGCAATTAGAAGGCGAGTTGGCTGCTATGGCGCTGGGCTCAATTTATACCTTCGGGCCAACTTTCCGTGCCGAAAACTCGAATACACCTCGACACCTTGCTGAATTTTGGATGATTGAACCCGAAGTGGCTTTCAACGAAATTGCCGATAATATGCAATTGGCACAAGATTTTATTCAATATTGTATTCGTTGGGCGTTAGAGTATTGCAAAGAAGACCTTGATTTCTTGAGCGAAATGTACGACAAAGAATTGTACGAAAGATTGAATTTTGTTGTTAACAATGATTTCAAACGATTGGCATATACCGAAGGGGTAGAAATATTGAAAGCGGCAGTTGTAAATGGGCATAAATTTGAATACCCTGTAGATTGGGGTACTGATTTGCAATCGGAACACGAACGTTATTTAGTAGAACAACATTTTAAATGTCCTGTGATATTGACCGATTACCCTAAGGAAATTAAATCGTTTTACATGAAACAAAACGATGATGGCAAAACGGTACGTGCTATGGACGTTTTATTCCCTAAAATTGGCGAAATTATTGGAGGATCGCAACGCGAAGAAAATTTAGAAAAACTTCAGCAAAGAGCCGACGAAATGGGTGTACCTACAAAAGACATTTGGTGGTATCTCGAAACACGCAAATTTGGCACAGCACCGCATTCGGGCTTTGGTCTTGGGTTCGAACGCCTGCTGCTTTTTGTAACAGGTATGTCAAACATCAGAGATGTTATTCCTTTTCCTCGCACACCGAACAATGCAGAGTTCTAAATTGTTATATGCACCTGAAATAATAAATGATTAAATTGTAATTATAAAAATGAGTAGTACAAATAAAACTGAAGCTGAAAATGTAGTTATCCGTTTCTCCGGCGACTCGGGAGATGGAATGCAGCTTACAGGAACGCTTTTTTCAAATCTATCCGCAATTTTAGGAAACGAAATCCTTACTTTTCCAGATTTTCCTTCCGAAATTAGGGCTCCTTTAGGCACTTTAAGTGGTGTTTCGGGCTTTCAAGTAAATTTGGGCTCAAGCAAAATTTACACACCAGGCGATGATGCCGATGTGTTGATTGCAATGAATCCTGCTGCTTTGAAAATGAACTACAAAAGCATCAAGAAAAATGGAATTATAATTATCGACACCGATTCGTTTAAAAAATCGGACTTAGATAAGGCTAATTTTACCACCGAAAATCCATTCGAAGAGCTAAATATTTCTGATACCATTCAGATTATTCCCGTAGGACTTACCTCACTTACTGTTGCTGGTCTCGAAGGATTCGAAATGGACAACAAATCTGTACTTCGTAGCAAAAATATGTTTGCTTTGGGTTTGGTGTGTTGGTTATTTAATCGCCCCGTGGATAAGGCAATTGAATTTTTGCAAACAAAATTTGGTAAAAAGCAAACCATTCTCGAAGCAAATGTAAAAGTGCTAACAGATGGTTTCAACTATGGTCACAATTTACATTTAACAGTAAATACTTTTTTGGTTGATAAATCGAATGAGGTATTAAAAGGTCGCTATACAAGTATTAATGGTAATAAAGCTACTGCTTGGGGACTGATTGCCGCAGCCGAAAAAGCTGGGCTTCAACTCTTCCTTGGCAGTTATCCTATAACACCGGCAACCGACATTATGCAGGAGTTGGCCAAACGCAAAGATTTGGGCGTAAAAGTACTTCAAGCCGAAGATGAAATTGCAGGTATTACACTTGCATTGGGAGCTTCGTTTGCTGGTTCATTAGCCGCAACGAGTACTTCGGGTCCGGGATTGGCCCTTAAATCGGAAGCCATTGGTTTGGCTGTTATGGCTGAATTGCCTATTGTAATTGTGGATGTGATGCGTGGAGGTCCTTCTACCGGCTTGCCTACCAAAACAGAACAAACAGACTTATTACAAGCTCTTTACGGACGAAATGGCGAATCGCCAGTGGTGGTAATTGCAGCAAGCTCGCCCGACGATTGTTTTCATTACGCTTATATGGCTTCCAAAATTGCGGTGGAGCACATGACGCCAGTGATTTTAATAACCGATACTTTTATTGCGAATGGTACGTCGCTTTGGAAATTACCAAAAATTGCCGAATTGCCTGTTATCGAACCTAATTTTGTAAAACCAGACATGGAAGATGTTCGTGTAACTTCGCGCGATCCGGAATCTTTAGCTCGCTATTGGGCTGTACCGGGCATGGAAGGTTTTAATCAACGCAATGGCGGATTGGAAAAAGACTATATTACCGGTGCTATTTCGTCTGACCCACTTAATCATCAAAAAATGGTGGACATGCGTCAAGCAAAAATTAATTATATCAGCACCAAGATTCCTGAACTTTTGGTAGAAGGCGATGTTGATGCCGACACTTTAGTAATTGGCTGGGGATCGACTTACGGACATTTAAAAACGGCTGTTACTAATTTGGCTAAAGCGGGTGAAAAAGTTGCATTGGCTCAATTCAACTATATACATCCACTACCAAAAAACACCGAAGAAGTTATTCTAAAGTATAAAAACATATTGGTATGCGAGCTCAATAGTGGACAATTTGCTACTTACCTTCGATCGAAAGTTCCAAGCAATTACAAGCAGTACAACAAGGTTCAAGGACAACCGTTTAATGTAGCCGAATTAGAAGAAGCTATATTGAAAACAGTTCATAGTTTATAGTCAGTAGTTTATAGTTTATAGAAAAAATAGTAAATTATTTAATGGAATCAACAGTAAAACAATATACAGCAAAAGATTTTAAAAGCGATCAATACGTTCGTTGGTGCCCTGGTTGTGGCGATTACGCTTTGCTCAATACACTTCAAAAAGTATTGGCCGAAATTGGAACCGACCCCAAAGATGTGGCAACTATCTCGGGAATAGGTTGCTCATCGCGCTTACCTTATTATATCTCGGGTTATGGATTTCATACCATTCACGGTCGTGGAGCGGCTGTGGCTACCGGTGTGAAAGTAGCAAATCCAAAACTTAGTGTGTGGCAAATTACGGGCGATGGCGATTGTTTAGCCATAGGTGGAAACCATTTCATACACAGCGTTCGTCGCAATATCGACATTAATGTGTTGATCTTCAACAACCAAATATATGGTCTGACCAAAGGTCAGTATTCCCCAACTTCGAAATTGGGATTTATCAGTAAATCTTCTCCCTTTGGCACGGTAGAAAGCCCTTTCCGCCCAGCAGAGCTTACGATGGGTGCACGTGGCACTTTCTTTGCTCGCGTATTAGATGTCGACTTAAAATCGTCGCAAGCGGCTATGGCAGCCGCTGCAGCTCACAAAGGAACTTCGATAGTTGAATGTTTGGTAAATTGTGTGATTTTCAACGATGGCGCTCATGGCTATTTGGCAGAAAAAGAAAATCGCTACGATCGCATCATTGTTCTGGAAGATGGAAAGCCCATGATTTTTGGTAAAAATAGTGACAAAGGATTAATTGCCGAAGGCTTTAATTTGAAAGTGGTTACATTAGGTGAAAATGGTATTACCGAAGCCGATTTATTGGTTCACGACAGCAAAAATAAAGATTTTACACTGCAAATGAAATTGGCACAAATGGAAGGTCCCGAATTCCCCGTTGCATTAGGTGTTATACGCAATACAGAATCGGACACGTACGATGCAGCTATCGAGCAACAAATTGCTGATGTTCAAGCCAAATCGAAAATAAAATGCTTCGACGATTTGATTGACTCTTGCGAACAGTGGGAGATGTAGAAATTAAAAAAACCATTCGAATAGTTCGAATGGTTTTTTTGTTTCGCTATAAATATACTTTTTTTAAAAGAGTGTCAGTTGCCCACCACTATCTTCTTCACTTTCAACATTTTTTGATTTCGAACTGCTTTTAGATTTTATTTTTCGAGGTCTTACGTGTACTGCTTCTATTTGGTCATCATCTTCAACAACCACAATTTCGGGAAGAGGCTCTTCTTTCTCTACGAGCTCTTCAACCAAAATTGGCTGTACTTCCTCTATCAGGCTTTCAACTATTTTGGGTTTTTCTGTTTTCGGCTTTTTTTCCTTTTTTTCAACAACTACTTCTAACACTTTTTCTTCCGACGGTTCAGATAAAACCTCTTCTATTTCGTCTGGAGTTGGAGTTGAAATTGGAGTTGAAATAGCATTATTACTTGTATCAATTTCGGATTCTAATTCTGCTCTTTCAACTTCTACTGTTCCAGCTCCAACAGTTTCGCTTTCTTCCATAACATTCTCGGCAATTGTATCTTTGGGCTTAAATCGGATAGGATCCAATTCGTTGATAGTTTCAACATCGAATGTGGAGAGCCTTTTACCCTTTGCCTTATAACTTTTTACGCCAATAAATTCGTCGGCATCTATAACCAATGCCTCTCTGTACGAGTCGTTTCCTCCAAATATCACTTCAAAACGAGGATAGTCATTATCTGACAAAAGCATCAGACGCGATTCGGGGTTTTCGCCTATAAAATTCTGTTTCTTGACACTTGCTTCGAATTGGAAACGCTTCAAATAATAGAACTTCTGTTCGGCATCGTAAAGCGCTACGGACCACACTTTATTGTTGTCGAATTTCTCAATAACCAGAATGTCTTTTTCGTAGTGGTTACTTAAATCGAAATTCGACATGTAGTATTCACCCTTTCCCGAAACGATTAGGATTAAATCGTCGCTCAAAAATTCGCCTAAATATTCACCCCTGTTATCATAATTGAGGCGGAGGACATCGCGGTCGAACCACACCTGCCTACCTCCTAAGGTAGAGCCTCCTTTTTGCTTGAGTGTAATTTTTTGAATTTCGTTTTTGGTCAATAAATTGCCTAATGATTGCCTACCTTTAATAGCAATATCGCTGAAATCTTTCTCGAATACCAACTTGAAAAGGCGTGGTTTTGGTTTTAATGTTACTCGGATAACTTCGGCTTCGGCATTCGGGTTCGAAGTAAAATAGAGCACCTTAGAACCTGCTGTTCCCTGTGTAATATCATATTCTTTATCGCGTGTAATGCCATTTACTGCAAAGCGTTTAATGTAAATGGCACCCATTTTCCCATCCCTGTACACCACGTTGTACACCGTGCGTTTGTCGTTTTTCTTAAACACATCCAAGTGCATTATATTTTTACCTACAAACTGTTTATCAGACACTTTTACAATTTTATATTTCCCATCTTTAAAGAAAAGTATAATATCGTCCATATCCGAACAATTGCACACAAATTCGTCTTTACGTAAAGTAGTGCCAATAAAACCTTCGTCGTAATTTACATATAATTTCTCGTTTGCTTCAGCCACTTTAGCCGCTACAATGGTTTCGAAATTTCGTATTTCGGTGTGCCGTGGAAAATCCTTTCCATATTTAGCTTTTAAATTTTCGAACCACGAAATAGTATATTCTACCAAATGTTGAAGATGATATTCAACTTCATCAATTTTTTTTTGTAGTGAAATAAGGGTGTCGTTTGCTTTGTCGGTATCGAACTTGGTAATTCGCATCATCTTTATTTCCAACAATTTCAGAATATCTTCGCGCACCACTTCGCGAATAAAATCCTTTTTAAAAGGCTCCAAACGGCTATCGATATGTCCAATAACTTCGTCCTGCGACGTGCTATCTTCAAATCCTTTATCCTTATAAATGCGGTTTTCGATAAAAATCTTTTCGAGTGAAGTAAAGAACAACTGTTCCTGCAATTCGGCCTTCTGTATTTCCAACTCCGCCCGCAATAAATCCATAGTATGGTCGGCCGTAATGCGCAACATTTCGCTCACGCCCATAAATCGCGGCTTGTTATTGTGAATCACGCAACAGTTAGGCGAAATACTCAACTCGCAATCGGTAAAAGCATACAAAGCATCAATGGTTTTATCAGATGATATACCCGGCTGCAAGTGTACTAAAATTTCTACATTTGCCGACGTATTATCGTCCACTTTTCGAATTTTAATCTTTCCCTTTTCGCTTGCTTTTATAATAGAGTCAATCAGTTTGGATGTGTTCGAGCTGAAAGGAATTTCGGTAATAGCCAGCGTTTTATTGTCAATTTTATGGATAGTGGCACGCACTTTTACCGCACCACCACGTTCGCCGTCGTTGTATCTGGCCACATCAATCGAACCACCTGTCTGAAAATCAGGCAAAAGTACAAAATCTTCGCCGCGCAAATGTGCCACACACGCATCGCAAAGTTCGTTGAAATTATGAGGAAGAATTTTTGAATTTAAACCTACTGCAATTCCTTCAACCCCTTGCGCTAATAAAAGTGGAAACTTAACCGGTAATGCAATGGGCTCTTTATTTCTACCGTCGTACGACGAGCGCCATTCGGTGGTTTTGGGGTTAAAAACTGTTTCGAGAGCAAATTTCGAAAGTCGAGCTTCGATATAACGCGGTGCAGCAGCTCCATCACCCGTGAGTATATTTCCCCAGTTTCCCTGGCAGTCAATCAATAAATCTTTCTGACCAAGTTGTACCAAAGCATCGCCAATGGAAGCGTCACCGTGTGGGTGAAATTGCATGGTGTGTCCCACAATATTAGCCACTTTATTATATCGACCATCATCCAAGCGTTTCATCGAGTGCAAAATACGACGCTGTACAGGTTTTAAACCATCGTAAATATCGGGAACTGCGCGCTCGAGAATAACATACGAAGCATAATCCAAAAACCAGTTTTGGTACATGCCCGACAAATGATGTTTCACAGCATCTTCGGTGATTTTTGGTACTTTATAAGATGAATGTCCTTCGTTCTCAGGCACTTGTAACTGCTCGTCAGTACCCTCAGTAATCTCTGAATCGTTTTCAGTGTCAATAATTTCGTCGGTACTCATGGTAAGTGGGATTGCTTTTGGATGCTTTTTTTTAATTAACTTACAAAAATAAGAAAAAAAATCAATAATATAGGGGCGTTTTGATTACAAATATTGTATTTTTGCAAAAACATAACGCTTATTGTAAAACTTAGAAAGTATGAAATCCAAATTTTTAACTTTATTTATCGTCGGCTTGCTTTCAATTACAAATGTAGAAGCCGTTGTAAGGTATTATTTTTATGTGCAGTTGGCAAATAAAAATAACACGCCTTACTCGCTTTCCACACCATCCGAATACCTTTCGGCGCGTGCCATTACACGGCGTGCTAATTTTAATATTGCTATCGACTCTACCGATTTACCTGTCAATCAAACCTATGTGAGCCAAATTGCCAATGTGGGCGCTACCATTCATTGCCGTAGTAAATGGATGAATGGTGTTACGGTACTTATTTCCGATTCAACCAAAATGAGTCAGGTGCGCGCATTGCCTTATGTAAAATGGGCAAAGTATACAGGAAAAATTGATGTGGCTCAACCCTCTAAACCACGAAAATCGAAATACGAATCGCAGGTTTACAATTATGGCACAGCGGCTACGCAACTAAATCAGGTAAACGCTTCGTATTTGCACAATTTGGGCTACACGGGTAGAAACATTCATGTAGCGGTGCTCGATGCTGGTTTTACAAATGTAAACACAAATCGTGGTTTCGACAGTTTGCGTCTGCAGGGACGTTTACTTGGCACTAAAGATTTTTCGGAGCCTACGGCCAATATTTACAACTCCGATTCGCATGGTGCCAATGTATTGGCCATTATGACCGGCAATATTGCCAATCAATACCTGGGAGCTGCACCTCATGCTTCTTTTTGGTTAATTCGCACTGAATATGGCCCTTCGGAATATGAAAGTGAAACTGATTTTTGGACTGCTGGTATCGAGTTCGCCGATAGTGTAGGTGCAGATGTTGCAAACTCATCGCTTGGCTATACCACTTTCGACGATCCCAGCATGAATTACACTTATTCAAATATGAACGGAACGCATTCGCGCGCCAGCCGAGCTGCTGCTTTGGCAGCACAAAAGGGAATTATTGTTTGTAATAGTGCTGGTAACGAAGGCGATAAAACATGGCGCTATATTGGAGTTCCAGCCGATGCCGACGGAATTGTAACTGTGGGTGCTGCAACTTCAGCCGGCGCTCCAAGTACTTTTACATCCTACGGTCCTGCTTCAGACGGACGCCAAAAGCCCGATTTGAGCGCTATGGGAACTGCCACTGCTTATGTAAATACCGCAGGAGTGCTTGCTTCGGGTAATGGCACCTCCTACTCATCGCCCGTTATGGCAGGTATGTTTGCTTGTTTTTTGCAATATGCAAAAGTTAATTTTACTACTTTTAATATTCAATCGCTTATACAGTCGGCAAAGCAAAGCGCCAATTTATATTCCTCTCCCACTTACCGTTTAGGCTATGGCATCCCAAATTTCCAAACTGCTTGTGCTTACCTTCCTGCCAATGTGCAAGTGCTGAACCAACCCGACAATGATGTGCATTTGTTTCGCAATGCGAGCAGCAACACACTAATAGTAAATTATATAACAGATGAACCATGCACACTTTCACTCAATTCTTTATCAGGTATATTGGTTTATAAAGACAATTTAAGCAACAACCAAGCTACCATATTTACTACGGGTTTTGCTTCGGGTATTTATATCCTTCGCGTGTCGAGTAAAAGTAAAATTTCTACACTAAAAATCCTATTGTAAATAAGACAATACAAAAAAATGCCTGCCTCAATATCTTGAAGCAGGCATTTTACCTTCACGAGTGCTTTTCAATCGTTTCTTGTAGGTTGATTTCAATACCCTTTTTGTCGTAAAATTTATATTGTAGAAACCCGAGTTGCTGTGATGCTAAAACTTTGCATCCGCGACCGTACTTGGCTCGCCATTTCCACTTCATCGAAATAAAACCTTTAGAGATAAAGGCTTCTACGTAAGGATGTAGATGTAATGTAAATTCTTTTATCTTCAATTGATTTACAACCATTTTAATTTTACCCTCCAATTGGTCGGCAAATAGGATTGATGGTTTTGTGTGCCCTGTACCAAAACAAGTGGGACAGGTTTCTTCAATGTCGATATGTGTAACCGGACGTACGCGTTGGCGGGTGATTTGCATCAAACCAAACTTGCTGAGAGGTAATATGTTGTGCTTTGCACGATCTTCGGCCATGTTATCGCGCATACGCTCAAACAATTTTTGACGATTTTCGTTTTCGTGCATGTCGATAAAATCGATCACAATAATACCACCCATATCCCTTAGTCGTAATTGGCGTGCAATTTCGTCGGCAGCTGCCAGATTCACATCTAACGCGTTTGCCTCTTGTCCACTACCACTTTTCGACCGGTTTCCACTATTTACATCCACTACATGCAAAGCCTCGGTATGCTCTATAATAAGATAAGCACCGCTTTTGAACGAAACTGTTTTGCCAAAACCCGATTTAATTTGTTTGGTAATACCAAAGCTATCGTAAATAGGAGCTTCTTCTTTATACAGTTTCACAATGTCTTTCCGTTCGGGAGCTATGAGTTCTACATAATCTCTTATTTCTGTAGCAACTTCCGGATTATTTACATGTATGTGTTTGAAATTGATGTTGAATAAATCTCTAATTATTCCCACCGTGCGACCTAATTCTTCTAAAATTAGCGAAACCCCTTTTGCTTGTTGTGTTTTGGCAACTGCTTCTTCCCAGCGTTTTACCAAAATACGCAACTCATTATCGAGTTCGGCTACTTTCTTCTCTTCGGCAACAGTACGTACAATAACTCCAAAACCTTTTGGTTTAATGCTTTGTATCAGTTGCTTTAGTCTGATTTTCTCTTCGTCCGTTTTGATTTTCGACGAAACGGAAACCTTGTCGGCAAAAGGAATCAGAACTAAAAATCTTCCTGCAATCGAAATTTCTGCTGTAAGGCGTGGACCTTTGGTGGAGATGGGCTCTTTAGCCACTTGCACCAATATGTCCTGCCCTGTTTTAAGAATGTCGCTTATTGCGCCGCCCTTATCAATTTCGGGCTGTAGTCTGATTTTTGAAATAGCAGGTACTTTTTTACGGTCGCTCAGTATCTGCGTTGTAAACTGATATAGTGTATTGAAATTCGAACCTAAATCAAGATAATGAAGAAAAGCGTCTTTTTCGTGTCCTACATCTACGAAAGCTGCATTCAGACCGGGCATTATTTTTCGAACTTTGCCCAAATAGATATTACCAACAGCGAAGCTCTCTTCGCGTGCTTCATAATTTAATTCTACCAGTCGTTTGTCTTCGAGCAGCGCAATAGATATTTCGGATGGTTGTACATCGACTACTAGTTCGCTATTCACTTTTTTCTTATTTTAGGGTTGTTTTTATAACGAAAAAACAAACTTAAAAGCCAAGATACAGCTTATTAAGTTTGTTTTCTTGGGCTTTAAAGTATTAAAGACCATGTAAGACTATTTCTTTTTATGTCTGTTTTTACGTAGTCTTTTTTTACGCTTGTGCGTGGACATTTTATGTCCTTTTCTTTTCTTTCCGCTTGGCATCTCTTTTTTACTTTAAAAATTTAGAAAAATTATTTTACTGTACTAACAAAAGTTTTGGCTGGTTTAAACGAAGGAATGTTGTGAGCCGGAATAATGATAGTTGTGTTTTTAGAGATGTTACGAGCTGTTTTTTCGGCACGTTCTTTCACTACGAAGCTACCGAATCCTCTTAAATAAACGTTCTCGTTTTTTGCTAAAGAATCTTTAACGGCTTCCATAAAAGCTTCTACTGTTTTCAATACATCAGCTTTGTCAAGACCTGTGCTTTTAGCAATCTCATTTACGATATCTGCTTTAGTCATTTTTGGTAAGTTTTTAACTTGTTAATAAATATGTTTGATTTTTTGTTTTCTAAAAACGGACTGCAAATATAGAGCTTTTATTCTGATTAAAAAACAATTGCGTGTTTTTTTTTGAAAAAAACTCGATTTTTAGTATTTTTATTTTTTGCCTAAACTGAGAATTTGTACCATTTCCGATGGCTTCAAATTTCGACCTACAATTGTTCCGTTTTTATCAATTAGCACTGTGGCCGGAATGTTTTTTATTAAGCTGTTATTGGGTTAATTTGTATCTGACCACCTATTGCTCTTAATATTTTCATTATAGTATCAAATTGTGGCTTTGAGCCCTCTGATAAAGCTTTATATAAACTTGGTCTACTGAGTCCAGTTTCTTGTGCAATTTTTGACATTCCAATTGCTCTTGCAATGTTACCAATTGCAATAATTACATCTGAATTATCTCCATCAACTAAAACGGCATTTAGATACTCTGCAATCATTTCGTTGCTTTCTAAATAGTCTGATATATTAAATCTTGTTGTTTCCATTTTCCTGATTGCTTATTTTTTTTTAAATATCTTTGGCCTTTTCAATATCTTTTTGCTGACTCGACTTGTCTCCTCCAATAAGAAGAATAATAACTTTTCCGTTAAATTCTTTGAAATAAACTCTATATCCTTTGGCGTAGTCGATTTTTATCTCCCTAATGCCATTGCCTACAAATTCAAAATCTCCGAAATGGTCATCATTTTCTATTTTTTGAAGTCGAAATAATATTTTAGCTTTTAGCTCTTATATCTTTTAGCTTTCGTAGCCATTTGTCAAATTCAATTGTTTTCTCAAGTATGTACATTACATTACATTAAAACGGCTGTATTCATTTGGATACAAAGTTATGATATTTATTTCAATAACCAAACTGTAAAAAATAAAATATTGTGCTTTTTATGTTTAAATGTGCAGCTATTCAGGTTGAAAACTTAATTACTTTTTAGCATTTTTATTTTTCCCTAAACTGAGAATTTGTTCCATTTCGGTTGGCTTCAAATTTCGACCTACAATTGTTCCGTTTTTATCAATTAGCACTGTGGCGGGAATGGAGCGAACTGCATACAAAGCTGCGCCAGCACTTTTCCAACCTTGCAGGTCGGATATGTGTTTCCAATTGATTTCGTGCTCTTTAACTGTATTTTTCCATGCAGCTGTATCGGTATCGAGCGAAACGCCCAAAATCTCGAGTTTCGAACCCTTATTTTTTGCATAAATAGCTTTGAGCTGGGGTAGCGATTGCATGCACGGACCACACCACGACGCCCAAAAATCAACTAACACATAATCTGTTTTGCCTACCAACGAAGATAATGCTAATTTCTGACCTTGCATATCGGGCAGCTCAATGTTGGTAAATTGTTTTCCTTTGGAAGTTAGTTTTTCAACTTCAATGGCTGCAATTATTTCGGCCATGCGCGAAATTGCTTTCGTTTCGGCTGTCATCAACGCCACAATTTTTTCTTTTTCTTCCACCGTCATTCCAAAAAACGATGAACCAAAAATATAATTACCAACCACGGTATTTGCATTTTCGGTGGCAAATTGTATGTCGTTGGCCTTAATTATTTTCTCAAAATCAGCCATTTTCGCCTCAATTGTGGCTTTTTCGGCATCAGTAGCAGTGCTCTCATTAAAACTTTTATATACTTCTTCTGCTTTCGCATAGTAGCTATTTTTACGAATAAGGTATTTTTGTAAAATACTATTCTGTTCGGTACCTTCGGCTGTAACTCCCGATTTATCGATATGGACTCTAATATTTCCATTTTCGAACACAAAAGGTTCGCGAATTGATTCACCATCCGATTTTTCGTATGCGATAAACACCACTCGGGCACTATCACATACACCTTCGAAAGCAAACTTACGGTTTTCAATTTTTACGCTATCAATGGTTGTCCAGATGCGGTTAATGCGCTCTTTTATAAATACATATTTACCATTTAGCTCAGGCTGATTTACTGTTCCTTCTATTTTATAATCCGTAGGTTTGCAAGCAAATATTATAGCAATTATTGCTGCGAAATAAATTAGTTTTTTCATGATATTACTTCGTGTTATTAATCGTTATTGTCTTATTATCACATCATCTCATCACCACATTATCACTCCCGATAGCTATCGGGGCACATCATCTCATTATCACATCATCTCATCATTTTCTTTAAAATCTCCTTCGGAACTGCATCTTTGTGCAGCACAATATTAATGGTTTTATGCATTACAAACGATTCGCTAGCGTACCAAATTCCTTTGTATTTTGAGTCAGTTCCCCACGAATTTTTTACCAAATAATATTTCTTTCCATTTTGGTCGTTTGCAGTTCCGAAGATTACCATACCGTGGTCGTCGGTGGTTTCGTAATTGTCGAAACTTTTTTGTCGTAGCTCTTGTGTAACATTTACTTCGGGTTGAGGCCCCTTGGTCTTGTAAATCTTTTCCTCCATTTCTTTCTGTGAAATATTCAACCATTTTGCCTGGTCGCTGCCGGGAAGATTGGCTAATTTCACTTCAGGATTTACCGCTACGCCATCGCGCGTAAAACCTTTTTCGCTCACATCCGAGCCCCAAGCTAAGGTGTAACCTTTGTCGATAGCATTGTCAAAAACGGCTTTGAACTCATCCAGCGGAAGGTTATACGATTCTTCCCAACGCCAGTTGTCGGGAATTTCAATCACAAATTTGCTATAAAACGGATGATGCGTAAACGAGGTGAGCGATACATAATCGTCCATGTTTAAACCCAAAGATTGCGCATAAGTTTGCGGTGTTTGCTTTTTACCATTCACCGTAAATTCAGTTGGTATTTTGCCCAAATACGCATCGAGAACGCCGCTAAAGCCGGCTTTCCATGTGGTTGAAAGCCTTTTGTTGGGATTACTTACAATTACATCTACATAAGCACGAGTGAGTTTATCCAATTCCCCATGTCGGTGTTTTTCCTCACCATAATTTAAGCCGCTCATTTCACTTTCGGGCACAATACCACGATTCTGAATGGTGTACATTACATCGTAAAACGAACCGCCACCAGCAAAATTCGAAGTTCCATTCATGCGCACATACTTATCAGCTTTGTCCTGATACGAATTGTGCACCACAAACATTTCCGACAAATCCACTTCTGGTTTTCCCAAACGTAGCAGTTCAGCCTCGAAAAAGCCAATGGCCGAAAAGCTCCAACAAGTTCCCGAACTTGCCTGATTTTTCACAGGCGTAATTTTATTTTCTTTTATCGTTGTAAAACGAAAAGTATCAACAGCCGTCGTGTCTTTTTCAACAGCCGAAGCAGCAAAAGCAATGAAGCAAAATGCTGCGATTAGGAGAAGTTTGTTCATAAATATAATATTTTAAAATTATCTCGTTTTTGAATTATTATGCAAATATATGATATAAAAATGAGAAAATAAAAAACAACACCCTCTTACCATAAGTTGGATTAGCTTTAAGTCATCTTCTAACAATAGTGAGGGCGTCTTTATAAAAGTCACCCTCACTGAACATGGGAGTTAATTCCCGAAAAATTTCCCTATTGACATCTTAAATTTAAAAAATATTTATGCATTTGCATGCAGATATTCACAATTGAGCCTTAGGGCTTTTTTAGTATTTTTTTTCGTCAATTGTAGCGACAATAAATTTACATCTCCGAAAATCGTAAGCTTTTAAACATAAAAACCAAAATTTCACTTGAATGATTTATGACTGAAGATTTACAACTCCAACCTATTAATATCCAAAATAAAATTTACACCATTCGTGGACAACGCGTTATGATTGACCGTGATTTGTCTGAAATGTACGGCGTGGAAACCCGACGGTTGAATGAACAGGTCAAACGTAATATGAAACGATTCCCGGAAGATTTCATGTTTCAACTTACAAGGGAAGAGTTTGAAAACTTGAAGTCGCAATTTGCGACATCAAGATGGGGTGGAACGCGAAAATCACCTTTTGTTTTCACCGAACTGGGTGTAGCTATGTTAAGTAGTGTGCTGAATTCCGATACAGCAATTGAAATTAACATGAACATTATGCGTGCATTTATAACCATACGACAGCTTGTATTGAATTCGCCGAATAATGAAGTAAAGGAAATTAGAAATGAATTGCATGAGCTTAAAGCCTATATCGAAGATGTTTTTACCGACTACAACGACATTAACCCATCTTGCAGCTTTCCACTCTAAAAGGTTAAATTACAATTAAAAATGAAGTTATAATATGAGATATTCTACTATTATTAGTAGATTTTAGTTGAATCAATTATGTAACTAGTTGAATTTCAGAGCTGGCATATTTTTCAAGT
>CAMDNO010000048.1 GCA_945902955.1 Porphyromonas cangingivalis | reverse complement strand
ATGAAAACTCGGTAAAGTTATCTTTTATCAAAAATCAAATTTATTTTTTTATTTTGTAACACAATGAATTTCAGTTGTTCCTCCATCTTCTTTTAACCACATTTCATCTTTCGAAAGTTTTAAAATGATATAAACGCCATCGGCATCATCGTTTTCGTAATTGAATGAAATTTTTTCACCATTGTTTAAAAAAGTCCAAGTGCCTTTGGTTGTAAACTCAAAATCACTACCAAAAATACTGTAATTGGCAACTAACTCGGCAGCTCCTGCTTTCGTTAAGTTCAGTTCATATTTATCATAATCCGAAGTGTTATCAACTCCATCTTCCATAGCTTGAGATATACGCCAAAAGTTTTCAACTCGGTCGGCTTTCGAAATTAATGAAATAGACGGCCCCTCGGGATAATTATCGCAGGATGTGAATGAAATAGCTGTGAATGCGATTAGTAAGATTGAAAATGTTAATTTTATTTTGCTCATAAGTGAGATGAATTCGTTTTTCATTTTTTTTGTTTTTAAATTCCTTTTCGTCGGATAATACCTAATAAAATTGATATTATTGCAATGACCAAAAGAATATGAATAAGACCTCCGGCGCTGTATGCAAAAAAACCTAAAGCCCATGTAATAACCAAAATTACAGCAATAAGATAAAGTATATTTCTCATGGCATTAATTTTTTTATTGACCCTTTTTAATGATATTGATTACTTCGTCGCGTTTTTTGTGTATACGGGCTTCAATTCTACCTAACAATTCTTCTTCTTTGCCTTCTTCGAAGCGCAAATCGGCATCCGTCAATTGAGCAAATTTATCCTGTAACAATAAGGATTGATTAATCCAGTTTCCAGTCATTTTAAAAGTTTCTGTGCCCTGTTCATGATGTTCGTGTTCTTTCGACATGTTCATGTTATGATTTAAATTATTTAATAATTATTTAGTTCACAAAGATAAGGAGCTATCATTTTGAAATTCTTACACTTCAGCATTTAATTGTTGCAGTATTCACACATTGGTTAAAAGTACGTTTGTTGTTTTGCATCAATACATATATTTTTGTTATAAAATGTGCTTAAAGCTTGTCTTTTTTTATTTTTTAACCGCATCAAAAGTATCAATCGAGCAAAATTGATGTACTTTTGTCTCAATTTTCCCATAAACTGCATTGTATCAAATTTTTATTTTACATGAACAAGAATATTCTTAGCAAAATAACCCCACATCTCGTTGCTGTTCTATTGTTTATCATCATTTCGTTCCTCTATTTTACTCCAGTACTCGAAGGCAAACAGCTTTTGGGGCACGATTCGGAGAGCTGGATGTGTATGGCCAAAGAAACGGTAGACTACAATAAGTCGAACGATGATGTAGCGCTTTGGACAAATTCGATGTTTGGCGGTATGCCTACTTACCAAATATCGATGAATCAACCTTATAATATGATTCAATATGTCGAAAAAATAATTTTGCTTTTTCCGCCTACGGTTTATAATGTCATACTGTATTTAATTGGATTCTATATTTTGTTGTTGGCATTTAAGGTAAAGCCTTGGCTCGCTTTTGTGGGTTCTATCGCATTTACTTTTGCCTCGTACAATTTTATAATTATTGCAGCGGGACACAATTCGAAAGCAATAACAATTGCTTACATGGCGCCGCTAATTGGTGCAGTTTATATGGCTTTTCGCGATAAAAA
The DNA here is from genome assembly GCA_945902955.1 of Porphyromonas cangingivalis. GTDB lineage: Bacteria > Bacteroidota > Bacteroidia > Bacteroidales > Paludibacteraceae > Paludibacter. The sequence goes on along the minus strand of CAMDNO010000048.1, from coordinate 22,714 downwards.
AATCGTTGGTACACTCCTTACAGCATTATTTTTGAGTTTGGCAATTCGCGCAAATCACGTTCAAATAATTTACTATACATTAATTATTTTGTTGTTTTTTGGTGTTGTCGAATTGATTTACAGCATAAAAGAAAAACAACTAAAATCCTTTTTCCAATCCGTTGGATTAATGCTTGCAGCACTTGTTGTGGCGGTAGGGATGAATGCCACTACGCTGCTAACTACCTACGAATATGGCGAATATACCATGCGCGGCAATTCAAACGGGTTGACCAACGATGTTCAAAATGCGCAGCATGGACTGAACAAAGACTACATTACTAACTGGAGCTACGGCAAAGCTGAAACGCTCACTTTCCTTATTCCAAATTTTAGAGGTGGTGCGAGTGCCGGAACACTCGGAACTGAAAGTAAAACAGCCGAAAAAATAAAGAGTTTCAATGTGCCGAATGTCGAAAAAGTGATGCAGGAATTTCAGTTGCCCCTCTACTGGGGCGATCAGCCAGGCACTTCGGGACCAGTATATTTGGGAGCTATCGTAATTTTCTTGTTTATTTTGGGCTTTTTTGTTGTCGAAAAACGCATACTTTGGTGGCTTTTGCCCATGATTTTGCTCACGCTATTTCTTTCGTGGGGTAAAAACCTCATGTGGCTCACCGATATTTTTATCGACTATGTGCCCATGTACAATAAATTCCGAACGGTATCGATGACTTTGGTAGCAACTGGTTTTGGCATTACTTTGCTTGCCTTATTGGCATTGAAAGAAGTATTGACAACCGACAATGCAAAAGAAAAACTGCTTCGCCCTGTGCTTTACAGTGCTGCAATCACAGCTGGCGTAGCTTTGATTTTTGCCCTAATCCCTTCGTTAGCAGGCAATTTTGTATCTCCTGCCGACACTCAATTTAGTGGCGATTATGCTTTTTTGAAAGAAACGCTTCCACTCGACCGCGAAGCCATGTTGCGTACAGATGCTTGGCGTTCGGTAGGTTTTATTTTGGCTGCTGCTTTATTGCTTTGGCTTTTTATAAAAAATATTCTCAAACCAAATACTGCTATTATTCTTTTTGGTATTTTGTTTATAGCCGATTTAACACCCGTTGCTAAGCGCTATTTGAATAATGACAACTTCGAACGCAAACGTAAATTCGATAATCTTATTCAGCCTTCAACTGCCGACAATCTTATTTTGGCTGATAAATCTTATTATCGCGTTTTAGATGGTTCGGTCAATATTTTCAACGATTCGAAACCCTCTTATTTTCACAAAACTATAGGTGGATACCATGCAGCTAAGTTGCGTCGCTATCAGGAATTGATTAATATGCAAATTGAAGGCGAAATTGGTCAATTATTCGGCGCATTTGGTCGTGCCAAAACCTTCGATCAAATTGCACCTACACTCGATTCGCTGGGCGTGCTCAATATGCTGAATATGAAGTATGTAATTTACAATAAAGATGCAGCTCCACTCGTCAATCCAATGAGCAATGGTAATGCTTGGTTTGTGCAGAAAGTACGTATCGCTGCCGATGCCAACGAAGAAATGAAATTGCTTGGAGAAATTGACACGAAAACAGAAATGGTGGTTGATAAAGTATATGCGGCTCAATTGCCAGCTACTTTTTTTGCTGATAGTACAGCGCGAATTACATTGAAATCTTATAATCCAAATCGGTTAGTATATAGTTTTAGTTCGACAACCGACCAAATGGTTGTGTTCTCCGAAGTTTATTACGACAAAGGTTGGAATGCTTACGTGAATGGTGAAAAAATGCCTTATGTACGTGCCAACTATTTACTTAGAGCTATGCCTCTCAAAAAAGGAACATACGAAGTAGAATTCAAATTTGAACCAAATTCGTATAAGTATGGGAATGTAATTGCTCTCAGTTCGTCGATAGTGTTTATTTTAGGAATCCTGATTTTTGGTTTTATTTCGTTCAAAAAGAAAGATTAATTTCCGTTTTAAAAAGAATATGAAAAAAATAAAAAATATACATTTTAGTTCTACCATCAGCATGTCGTTGGTATTGTTTTTAATTGGATTGGTGAGCTTACTTCTTTTCGTGGCACATGATATGAGTGTGTATGTGAAGGAAAATATCAATTTAGCCATCATTTTAGATGATAATGCAAAAAAGGCAGAAATCACGCGCGTCGAAAACTTTTTAAATTCGGCAGGTTATGCCAAAGATATCGATTTTGTATCGAAAGAAGATGCGCTCAAAGAACACATTGCTTCTTTGGGCGACGATCCCGAAGATTTTTTGGGCTATAATCCGCTAAAAGCTTCGCTCGAAGTGAAGCTCAAAGCCGACTATGCCAACCCCGATAGTGTGAAAATGATTGAATCTAAGCTTAAAACTTTCGACGCAATAGAACGAATAGCCTATCAAAAAGACTTAATTGGTCTGGTAAATGATAATGTCCGGAAAATTAGCTTTGTATTGCTTGGTTTAGCTATGGTGCTTCTTATTGTGGCAGTTGCCTTGATTAATAACACGGTGCGTTTATCCATTTATTCGAACCGATTTTTGATAAATACCATGCAAATGGTAGGCGCTACAAATTGGTTTATTCGTAAACCTTATGTTCGAAAGTCAATTTTGAATGGTTTAATGTCGGCTTTTATTTCAATCATCATTTTAGGAATTGTGGTGTATTACGTAATGTTCGAATTTGGATTAAATGGTCTATCTTTAAATCCCGTTTCGGCAATTTTTGTATCGGTTATTGTTTTTCTTTCGGGAATTGTGTTAATGGCCACATCTACCTATTTATCCATTGGTCGATACCTGAAAATGAACACAAATGATATGTATTTGAGTTAAAAAAATACTGCCCCAAGCCCCTAAAGGGGATGTAAAATTAGTTCCGAATGGTCTTTTTCTTTAAGCCCCTTTAGGGGTTTGGGGCAATTACAAATTGAAAAAATAAAATAAAATGGAAAATAACAAACAATTACGTCTCGGAAAAATAAACCTTGTGCTTATTGCTGTTGGGTTTGCAATTATCGTGTTGGGCTTTGTATTAATGACAGGTTCCTCAACAGGCGTGGAATTTAACCCCGATATTTTTAGCGCTCGTCGCATAAAAGTAGGCCCAATGGTATCCTTTTTTGGATTTATTTTTATCATTTTCGCCATCCTTTTTAAACCCAAAGCAAAATGAGCATACTCGAATCCATTATTATAGCTATTGTTGAAGGGATTACCGAATTTTTACCGGTATCGTCCACAGGGCACATGATAATTGCTCAGAGTTTGTTGGGCATCGAAAGCACCGAATTTGTAAAAGCATTTACGATAAATATTCAGTTTGGAGCCATCCTTTCGGTTATTGTATTGTATTGGAAACGATTTTTTCAAACAGTAGATTTTTATGTAAAATTGCTAATTGCATTTTTACCAGCCGCCGTTATCGGTTTTTTGGCCAGCGATTATATCGACGCTATGCTCGAAAGTGTATTTGTGGTGGCAGTAATGCTCGTTATTGGTGGTGTATTTATGCTTTTTGTTGATAAATGGTTTAATAAACCCGAAGAGAATCAAGAAATGGATTGGAAGCGCGCTTTGAAAATAGGATTTTTTCAATGTATAGCTATGATTCCGGGTGTTTCGCGCTCTATGGCAACCATAGTGGGCGGTATGAGCACCAAACTTTCGCGCCAGAATGCAGCTGAGTTTTCGTTCTTTTTGGCAGTGCCAACTATGGCAGCGGCCTCGGGCTATAAATTAATGAAATTAATAGGCGAACCAAATGGCGTTCAACTACTTAGCGACAATTTACTTACCTTGATAATTGGAAACGTTGTTGCATTTATTGTTGCTATGGCTGCCATCAAGTTTTTTATTGGTTATGTTACAAAATTTGGTTTCAAAGCATTTGGATATTATCGAATTGTAGTGGGTGTAGTGTTGCTGGTTTTATTAGCAATGGGAGTGGATTTGAGTGTTATTTGAAGTTAGAAAGTTTGTAAAGTTATAAAGTTTGTAAAGTGTATGAAGTTAATCATCACATTCTTGGCTACGCCAAGCGGCAAAGCCGAGCGAACACATCATCACATCATCACATCAAATTAATGAATTTTATTGAAGGAGAAATCCTATACGTATATAAACCATTGAATTGGACATCGTTCAATGTGGTGAGTAAGCTTCGGTGGAAGTTACAGAAGACTCTGAAAATGAAAAAGTTGAAAGTGGGACATGCCGGAACGCTCGACCCACTTGCTACGGGTGTAATGATAATTTGTACCGGTAAAAAGACGAAATTAATCGAAAATTTTCAGTATCAAACCAAAGAATATATTGCAACCTTAGAATTGGGAGCCACCACACCAAGTTTCGATAAGGAATTACCTGTGGATGCTAACTTCCCAACAAAACACATTACGCGCGAATTGGTTGATAGTATAATACCTACTTTTACTGGCGAAATTTGGCAAGTTCCGCCTATTTATTCTGCCGTAAAAGTTGAAGGAAAACGTGCTTACGACTATGCACGCGTTGGTCAGGAAGTAGAACTAAAACCTAAGTTGCTGGTAATTGACGAAATTGAAGTGCTCGATTTTACAATGCCACTGCTCAAAATAAGAGTAGTTTGCAGTAAAGGAACCTATATTAGAGCTTTAGCGCGCGACATTGGGTTAGCTTTAGGAAGCGGAGCACATTTAGCAGCACTGGAACGAACCCGCATTGGCGAAGTTACATTAGCCAATTGTATGGAAATAGAGCATTTAGTAAATTATGTTGAAAAAGAAATATTAGAAAGTATATCAGATAATAAAGAAGTTATTTTATAAAAAAGATTGAATTATGAAGCTATCGAAATTTAAGTTTAAGCTGCCCGACGAACTAATTGCACAGCACCCAACACATCACCGCGACGAATCGCGCTTGATGGTAGTGGATAAAAATACAGGAAAAATTGAACACCGCATTTTCAAAGATGTGTTAGAGTATTTTTCCGAACACGATTTATTTATATTTAACGACACCAAAGTTTTTCCGGCTCGTTTATATGGAAACAAAGAAAAAACAGGTGCTCAGATTGAAGTATTTTTGATGCGTGAGCTTAATCACGATATGAAACTCTGGGACGTGCTTGTAGAGCCTGCTCGTAAAATTCGTATTGGAAACAAGCTTTATTTTGGCGAAGACGACTCTGTTGTTGCCGAAGTAATCGACAATACAACCTCGCGTGGTCGTACCTTACGCTTTTTGTTCGATGGCACACACGATGAGTTCAAAAAAGCCCTATTTGATTTAGGTGAAACACCACTGCCAAGAAACATTACCCGTGCCGTAGAACCCGAAGATGCAGAACGCTTTCAGACCATTTTTGCAAAAAAAGAAGGAGCAGTAGCTGTACCAGCTGCAGGAACGCACTTTAGCCGTGAGCTACTCAAGCGTATGGAAATTAGAGGGATAGATAGTGCATTTATCACTTCGCACATGAGTTTAGGAAATTTCCGTGATATAGACGTAGAAGACCTTACCAAACACAAAATGGACTCGGAGCAGATGGAAATTAATCGCGAAACGTCTGATTATGTAAACCTCAAGCGCGACGAAGGTCGTAACATTTGTGCCGTAGGAACTACTGTAATGCGTGCCTTGGAAACAGTAGTAGGCACCGAGGGGAAAATTAAACCTTATGATGGTTGGACAAATAAATTTATTTTTCCACCCTACGACTTTACAGTTGCCAATTCGATGATAACTAACTTTCACTTACCATATTCCACTTTACTAATGCTCACAGCTGCTTTTGGCGATTACGACCGTGTAATGAACGCTTATGATGTAGCAATTAAAGAAGGTTATCGTTTTGGGGTATATGGCGATGCTATGTTATTGATATAATACTCTTTATAAATCTACAAACAAAAAAACAGATGAAAAACTTTAAAACAATTTATGCATTGGTAGCCTTATTACTGGCAACCAATTTTATATCCGCACAAGAAAAAGTGGACTGGCGCGAAAAAAACAGATTCCACCGTTCGATAGGTGAGACATTTCACCCTATGGAAGAAGGTGATTTTAAGCCCATTCGAACCCGTTCGGCCGAATTAGTTAAAAATGCTATTGCATGGCAAAATTCTGAAATTCCACCTAAATATACGGAAATTAAAAACATTAAAAAGAATTTGAAAAAAATTGTAAAGCAAAGTAAAGCGCTCGATGTAAAGGTGAAAGCAAATGCTTCGGACGAAGTGATAAAAAAGGATTTGATTGAACTACATGACACATTTCATACAATTGTAGGTTTGTGTACACATGATGATCATCATTGAATAAAAAAAAGCAACTGACTAAGTGGCTGAATTTCAGAAAGAATTCAGCCACTTTTTCATTTTTAAATAATATTTATAATAATACACTCATTCATAAATACATGTAGATATTACATTTCTGTTAAATTTAAAAAGAAATAAAATATCTGTAATAATTTTTATACTTTTACAATGCAAAAAATAGTAATTTCCATTTTTAAAGCAATTGAAAGTAGTTCTTTTTTGAAATTACAGTTAAAAATCTCATATTGATCCAAAAATAAATTATTTTAAAAACAAACAAAATGAACAGTTTTTTAAGTGCATTCACCCCAAAAGAGCCCAAGTTTTTTCCAATTTTAAAAGAGATGTCAACCGTAATGATTTCAGCATCTGAAATTATGATAGATTTTTTGAAAAATTACGATCACGAAACTGCAAATGATTATTACCAAAGAATTAAGGAACAAGAAAAAAAGGGCGACGCATTATCCGATAAAGTTTTCGAAGAATTAAATTCAACTTTCATTACACCTTTTGATCGTGAAGATATTCATCATTTAGCTAATAAGTTAGATGATGTTATTGACAATATTAATAGCTGTGCAAAAAAAATTCTATTATATAATCCTAAGTTAATGCCGAATAGTTCAGTAGAACTGGCTTTAATATTGAATCGCTGTTCACAGACTATTGGCAGTGCTATTGATGAGTTGAATATCCTCAAAAAATCGCCTAAAGATGTAAAAGGTTATTGTAAAAATTTACAACACTTAGAACATGAAGCAGATGATGTTTACGAAAGATTTTTAATTGAACTGTTTCAGAATGAGAAAGATGCTATTGAAGTAATAAAATTGAAAGAGATAATGTCGGAGCTCGAAAAATCGACAGACATTGCAGAGCATGTTGGCAAAATTATACAAACTATTATAGTTAAATACGCATAATCATTTTATTCTTATAAAAAAATGACACTATTAATAACAGTTATAGTTTTGGCATTGATATTCGATTTTATCAACGGTTTTCACGATGCAGCCAACTCAATAGCAACAATAGTATCTACCAAGGTACTTACACCCTTTCAGGCTGTATTGTGGGCTGCTTTTTTCAATTTTGTTGCATTTTTTATTGCTAAATTTATTATTGGTGAATTTGGCATTGCTAATACTGTTTCGAAAGCAGTATTGGAGCAGTATGTAACATTACCCGTCATTTTTTCGGGAATAGTAGCTGCTATAATGTGGAATTTGCTCACTTGGTGGTTGGGTATTCCGTCATCATCATCACACACTTTAATTGGTGGATTTGCTGGCGCTGCTATTATGAGCACAATGGTTGCTAATGGATATACAACGTCTGGTTTTGAATCAATTAAAGGTGATGTAATTTTAAAAATTGCTTCATTTATTTTTCTTGCACCTATCATTGGAATGTTTGTTTCGTCGTGGCTTACAATTGCAATTTTGCATATTTGTAAAAAAGCCAACCCTCATAAAGCAAATATTTGGTTTAAGCAACTTCAGCTGGTATCTTCAGGCTTATTTAGTATTGGGCATGGTCTGAATGATTCACAAAAAGTAATGGGAATTATTGCTGCCGCATTATTAGCTGCTTATAATCAAAATGGCATCGACATGGGCGTTTATGCTTTAGGAGATATGCCCGATTGGGTGGCATTTTCTTGTTTTCTTATGATTTCGTTAGGCACAATGTCGGGTGGGTGGAAAATTGTTAAAACAATGGGCTCGCGTATTACCAAAGTTACTCCACTCGAAGGCGTTGCAGCAGAAACTGCTGGTGCTTTTACCCTTTTTCTGACTGAAATGCTTAAAATTCCAGTAAGTACAACTCATACTATTACGGGTGCAATTATCGGCGTGGGAGCCGTAAAACGTCTTTCGGCTGTGCGTTGGGGGGTTACAAAAAGCCTTCTTGTGGCATGGCTTCTCACCATTCCTGTTAGTGCTGCACTTGCTGCTGTTATTTATTTTTTAGTAGGTTCCCATTTGTAAAATCTATGAACTATATTTACAACAACTAAGGCTGAATTTCTAAACAGAATTCAACCTTAGTTGCTTTTTTAGGTAATAATTTTTCTATTTATTCTGAAAAAAATCAATATTATTGAATAAATAGGCACTTCAAAGTAAAGCCTTATTTAATTTTTCCATTTTCCTTAAACCAATACAAAGCCTCTTTAATTGCCCTATCGATAGGAGTTGATGGCAAGTGCAGTTCTTTTATGGCTTTTTTGTTGGAGTAATACTCCAAAATGGTCAGCTGATCAACATTACGCGTGCAAAGTTCGGTTTTGACGCCAAATAACCGTAGTAAATCGCCAAGTTTACCCGCGATTTCTAACAAATAATTAGGTATCACGTCTACTTTTTGAGTATATTCCCCTACCCTACTTTGCATTTCGTAAAACTGTTTGAATGTGAGATTTACACCCGAAGCCAAATATCGTTCACCTGTTTTACCTTCGGAAAGTGCATTGCAAACAGCGCTTGCCACATCGGCAGTTGCTACAAAGTTTTTTCCGCCCGCAGGTGCACGCATTTTTTTTCGACGATAACCCAACAACATCAATTTTCCCGAACTTGGTTTTACGTCGTAAGCACCAATCATAAAAGTTGGATTGATAATTACAAAATGATTGCCGGCTAATTTAGCAGCTGCTATAACTAACTTTTCGGCTTCTAACTTGCTCTGTGCATAAAAGGAGTTTGTGAATGGAAATTCGATAGGTGCTCTTTCATCTGCCGGATGATAAACCGTTCCATAACCCACGGTATTTGCAGTGCTAACGAAAACTAAATTTTTAATATTCAGCTCATTGGCTATTTGCAAGACAAGTGCAGTGCCATCTGTATTTACACGCCGATAATCACTAAAATGCAACAAATTGGTGGCTGTAACAGCTGCAATATGTATTATAGCCTGACAGCCATCAGCTGCTTTTCGCAAAACTTCTTGGTTTGTGAAACTACCATCTACAACAGTTACTTTTGATAAATCAAAATATATTTTTTTTCGACTTCGAACAATTACACACACATCATTTTGGTTTTCAAGCAATTGCATTACCACATGATGACCCAATAAACCATTAGCACCTGTAACAAGAATTTTCATAATTTGGTTTTTCAAATTTGTAAAGTATTACAATTCTGCTTGCACTTCTTCGCAGCTTACCATTTCCCAGCCGCAATAAATTACGCGAAGCAAATGTAAAGTTGTTTTGCCTACCGAAGCAAGTATTTGCTTGTCGGCAGCATAACGTTGTAATTGTTTGTTGGCGTCGGCGTTAAGTTTTTGCACCAATTCCGAATCAGGATTTTTGGCGTCGGCTTCCGAGCTGCGTGGTACATATTTGAGCTCCACAATATAGCAATGTTCCATTTGAGGATGGGCAAGAAAGTTGGGTGCTAACCACAAATCGGGAAAGCCCTTGCTCATTTCGGCTTCGGAATGTACCGTAAAATAATTGAGTAAATTCAAGTATACCAAGTGAAACATTTGAACGGTTCGTTCGCCTTCAATAAAATCGCGCACGGAAGTTTGTTTGTAAATCTGTTCCGAAAAATAATTGAAAAACGGCTTCCAGTCTCCATCATAAGCCATTTTTTCGCCCATAGCAGCCAATGACATTATATCAATATTGAAAATTTCAGCTTCGCTAAATCCTTCCACCAAATAAGAGAACAAAACAGTTCGAATGGCTAAGTTAGGCACTTTAAGCACAAGAGTTCCTCGTTCAACACTATCTATTGTTAGTATTCCAAAATAATACAACAGCGATATAAAATTCTCGCGCGCTATGAGTTTTTCGGCTGGAAAAGATGATACAATACTACTTCGAAGTTCGCCTTCTTCGGCTATTTTCTTGATGGTCGAAAAGTTACCGTTTACCTTTTTATCCAAAATAATAAGGTGGCGGAGTTTACCATAATCAATGCGGATATTATTATCGACCAAAACTTTAGGAATAATTTGAGTTGATAAATAATTTTCTACGAAATAAAGTGTCATATCAGAATTATACACTTTTTCATCGATTCGCCCTTCGGTAAAGCAATAATTATTGTACCATTCGCGCATTACGTCTAATAAGTTCTCGATAGGCTCGTTTACCATTCCTTCGCCTTTGTAATAGTTCAGCATGGTAATTACTTCCGCTTCGGTAAAGCCCAGAATGGAATTGAACAAAGTATCGGTCGTAATATTTTTCGCAATATTAAATCCACTCGTTACGTCGTCTAGGGTTACGGGCGATACGCCTGTAATAAAAATCTTTTTGATAGATGCCCCAATATCGGTGGTTCCTGCTTTTATTTTATTGAAAAACAAACGGAAAAATCCATTCCCGTGGGTGATTTCTGTATATGATTGATTGCCATGCTGGCTAAGTATGGTGTTGGTAAAATTATCGTATTCGTCGATAAAAAGATAAATGGAAAGATTTTTTTCAAGACAAAATCTTGAAATATATTCAATTTTAGTTTCTGCTGTTTTATAACTTTCAAGTCCAGTAAAAAAGTCTTCACCTAAAATTGATTTGTAAGCTTTGTAAAAAGAAATAAATACCTGTTCGCAATGGATTTCGAATGATTTTTGTACTTCATTCAAATCGGGATTTACGCTCGAAAAGTTAAAACTCAATATCAAATAGCTATTTCGTTCCAGCGTTGGATGTTGTCCGATATACATTTGCCCAAAAAGTTCGTCGAACCTACCAGCTAAATTTATATCATAATATGCTTTCATCAAATTCAGCCACAGCGATTTACCAAACCTGCGTGGACGAATAAGGAACAAAAAGGGTGGAACCATCTCAACTTGTTCGATAAAACGTGTTTTATCAACATAATAAAAATTTTCTTTTATAATGCGTGCATAATCACTAATGCCATAAGGAATTTTCTTTGCCATAGTTCGTAAATTTTCGAATATGCAAATATACAATATTATTTAGCAAAGAAAAAAAAGACACGAATGTTATTCCTTAAAAATCACATTTAATTCGGTAATCGAAGGTGGTGCAGTTGCTTTGAGCACTCGGAATTTAAGTTTCGATGTTTTGTAAGCAGTTGGGAAATGTATTACTTTACAATCGCCCATCTGTTCTTCATTCATGTAGATTGTTTTCCATGCATTATTTACCCAAATATCAATGCAATAAGATTGAATTCGGTTAGTACGGTAAGTTGTGAATTGATCTTTGGCTACTTTTATAATCTGATTTTCAAAGATGGTAATTTTATTGAAAGCTTGCTTTTCATCTAAAATAATTTCTAATTCCGGAAGTGTATCTGCTGCAGTCCATGATGTTTGCATACCGCCATCAACCGCCAATTGTGGCCCAAATTTATCAATATTATTGTTCAAAACCGAAATGGCAGTGGAAGGAGAATTTATCGAAATAAATTTCCCATTTCGTGGCAAAGGTTTGTTCTTTTTGATATTAAGTCGTTTACCTAAAGCAATAATAGCATTAGCTTCGTGTTCGCGCATTTTTCCGGTTTTATCGGGAGGCAAATTCACAACAAGCGTATTGTTATTATCTGTACACCAATAAAATAGTTCTTCCAGTTCATCCAATTCCCTTACAGGAATCAAATCCTTTTTCTGATACCAATTCCATCTGTTACTCAGGCATATAGTATGTTCAAAAGGCATGTAATACGATTGACCGTTGTTTAGATATTGTTTTTTATCGGCTTTATGTGCAATTTTTGGGTCCCACAAACGGAAGTCGCCCGGGAAATAATGAAAAGTATATTTATTATCTACAACCATGGAATCGGGCAACGCAAATTTCCGACTGCCAGGCTCTATCGCAATGGTGTGATTTACGCCCACAGCGCAATAAGGTTGTAGTTTTTTTACATGTTTGTAAAGTCTGTCCAAGTCCCAATCGGCCACTTTCCTATCCCAACCGCCATCGAACCAAAGTTCACAAACCGAACCGTAATTAGTTAGCAATTCAGTGAGTTGATGAATCATGTAATCCACATATTTGGCTTTATCGGGGTTTTTGTACGAAGGCTCATGGCGGTCCCAAAGCGAATAATAAACGCCAAACTGTAACCCGTATTTTTTGCATGCCTTAGCAACTTCTGCCACCACATCGGTTTTTACAGGCGACGAAGCCACATCGTATTCGGTAAATTTGCTATCCCACAAACAAAAACCATCGTGGTGTTTTGTATTCAACAACACATACCTGAAACCGGCTTCTTTAGCAACACGCACCCATTGGTCGCAATCCAAATCGGTGGGATTATAGAGCGATGCAGGTGTTTTGCCGTCCGACCATTCGAGATTCGAAAATGTATTTACCCCAAAATGAATAAACATTCCATACCCGCGCTTAATCAACAATTCTTGCGTTTTGTTTGGCTTGGTAGATGGTGTAATAAGTTGAGCGTATACAAATTGAAATGTAAAAAAAATGGCGATAATAGCTAATTTTAGAATTCTCATATTTTTTGAGTATTAGTTTAAAAAGAAAACAAGTTCTGAAAAATAAGTATTTAAAACACAAGTATTTTTTGTGGCATGTAGCCATTTGCTGACACAATATAAACACCTTTCGAGATGTCGTTTATTGCAACTTTTTGGTTCGAAAAAAAAGATTTTATCTTCGAACCCTCCATATTTATTATAGTAACATCAATATTTTCATCCGAAACGACTAAAAGCTCATCATTGGCTGGATTTGGATATACCACAAAGGTTTTCTTATTATAAAATACCTCCTTCACATCTGTATCTATGTCTATGATATTTTGAAGATTATTGTCTCCTTTATTATAATCTTGTTCCCTGATTGCCGGAGTGGAAACCTGATTTAAGTAAATAGTACCAGTGGAAGTAATATTGCCTTTTTCATCAAAAAAATTACCCTTACCGCCAAAAGGTTGAAAGTAAGCATAACGTTCGACATACCAGACACTTTCGAGCCAAGGCAATGCCAATTTTAGGAATTCATCCTGCACCCAAGTATTTCTAAACTTATTGGCATTAAATTCGGTTATCCATATAGGCATTTTATAATAATTGTAACACGAAATTACTTTAGCTTTAAACCTTGCAAAAATTTTGGAGGGATCTTCATCAGGCGTATTTGATGGATTTGCACCCCAATCGTACCAGTGCATACCAATTGCATCCATTCTCACTTCGGCCTTTACTGCCAGCGTATTAAGATTTTTCACCCATCGCAATTCCTCTCCTTCGCGGCACGAAGGCGATAGAATTCGAAGCCCTGTCTTCATTAGGTTTCTTTGATATTTCACTGCCGTATCTACATTGCACAACATCCCGTACTTACCAGATTGATCTTCGCAGTTGTCGGATTCGTTGAAACTCATCAAATGCGAAACATTTGTTTTTTGAACAAGAGCATTAACTTTACTTTGTGTATCAATACTGCTTTTCCCCCATGTCATTGGAGCGTATTGCCTGTCTAAGTTTGATGTTTGTGCCGATCCCCAATTATAATACCACGAAGCATTTACTCCTTTTGTATCTCCGCCAGTTCCTTTTTTGTTCGCCCATGTCCACGGTATTACTCGTATAAATGATATTTTATTTTTCAGCACATTTGGTAATGCATTTATGTATAAATCAGTTTCGGAAGCAATGTAAACCTGACTAATTCCCGTTCCGTCGTCATTCAAGGCAAAAGTAGCCATATAGCCCTTTTTGAGTTTAAATGAAACTATTTTATTGTTCATATTGGATGGAATTTCAATGCCCGATTTTATAGTTTGAATTGTTATATCGGCAAAATTTCCACTCAAATTGGGAGTATCAAAAACCCGAAGCGGTGCAATTGTAGAATTATAAGCCGCTATGGCACAACCATAATAATACTGCGATATGCGGGCGTTGGACATATCTACCAAGCCGTTCCCGTTAAGTCTTATGCGTGGAACGTGCGAAGTTACGGCAGTTGATGCATTTAAGTTTACAGCAAAAATCCAAGCATCGTAGGAAGTTATATTAATGTTGGTTGCAACATCAAAGGGATTAGGAGCTGTGAGGTACAATTTCGAGTCGCCAGAAATAGTTGTAGTCGCATTTTTAAGAAAATCAGCAGTAACTACGGCACTATCAATAGTTAAATTATTAAGCGCATTTCCCAAATCTATTCCTTTACCTACAGCCATTTTCAAGGTCGATTTTCGAATGATAAGATTTCCTGTACCCATTAAAATATCTGTTGAAATGCCCGAAGTGCCGCCGACAACCTCAGTTGCATTTTCGATGGTTATATTGGCATTGATTGCTACCCCGGGGTCGATAGTTCCTGCAGCGGGAGCTAAGTTTGTGGCTGTATTTTTCCAATTTGTTTCGTTGAAAAAGGCATTATCGCTGGCAGAACCTGTCCAAACGATATTTATTGAAAAAATTGGAAATAGAATAATAAATTGAATTGAAAAGAGTACAAGTCTTTTTTTAGAGTTCATTATGATTGAGATTTTTTTATTAATTTATTGGATTTGTGCTTTGCAAAAATAATTTAATTGCAACGTATTTAAGTTAGTTGCGAGTTCAATAAGGTTGGGAATAAGTTCAATGTAAGAAAAATTAAGAAAAAGAACATAAAGATGCAAAATATGAAACTATATTATACGAATATGAATCAATTTTAGAAACACATTGTAATTTTAGATATTACTTTTGTACAATAACGAAAGCAGCATTCGAAACTTTTATAAAAATATCAATTTAAAAATATTATGAAGAACTCCATCTTTACTACAATCATTCTTTTTTCAATTATAATTTTTGCCAATGCACAATCCGTTTTGGTTGAGGCCGAAAGTTTCACTAACAAAGGCGGTTGGGTGCTCGATCAGCAGTTTGTGGAACAGATGGGGTCACCCTATTTGTTGGCACATGGTATGGGAGTTCCTGTAGATAATGCTTCCACCCAAATAAATATTCCTAAAAATGCGAAATACCACGTTTGGGCTCGTACAAAAAACTGGGCGCCGGGCAATTGGGAAGCTCCCGGACGATTTTATGTGAGTATCGATGGCAAGCAACTTGAAACACAATTGGGCAAAAATACCGGTTGGAACTGGGAATATGCCGGTGAAATAAAGCTCCAAAAAGGACAACGAACACTTACATTGCATGATTTGACTGGTTTTGAAGGTCGCTGCGATGCGCTGTTTCTGAGCACAAAAAAGAATGAGAAATTGCCTCTAAATTTGCCGGAACTGAAAGCATGGCGCAATAAAAAATCGGGCAAAAAGAACAGCAAGCCACAGGTAGAAAAGTTCGATTTGGTAGTAGTGGGAGGTGGAATTGCAGGATGTGCGGCTTCGATTGCTGCGGCTGAGCAAGGACTGAAAGTTGCCTTGATACATGATAGACCTGTATTGGGAGGAAATGCCAGTTCCGAAATTCGGGTACACACTTTAGGCATACATGGCAAGTTTAAGCGAATTCTTCAACTTATTGATACCGAGCATTATCCAAATGGGTCGGATGCGGCCGATAAAGATCAAAAGAAGCGAACCGAAAACATGGCTAAATTTCAAAAGATCAGTCAATTTCTAAATTACAGAGCTTTTGCTGCTAATGCAACTTCAGAAAAAATCAACTATGTAGATGCTCAACATACCTCGACGGGTAAAATAATTCGCTTCGAAGCGCCTCTATTTGTTGATTGTACGGGCGATGGTTGGATAGGATATTGGGCTGGTGCTGAATATAATTATGGACGCGAAGCAGCAACAAAGCACAATGAAGAATGGGAAACACATGGTTTGCTTTGGAGTCCAGAAACAGCAGATAATTTTGTAATGGGTTCGTCGGTTTTGTGGAATTCAGAAAATGCAGGAAAGAAAGTTAATTTTCCAAACGTACCTTGGGCAATGCCTGTGGCTAATAACTACGCCGAGAAAAATGGAGAATGGCAATGGGAATTTACGAAAAACGAATTAAGTCAGATTGATGATGCTGAAGAAATTCGTGACCATTTATTCAGAGCTATATACGGTTCGTTTTACAACTATAAATATCCGAATGAGCAAACAAAAATCCTCGTACGCGGCAAATTAAAACCAATAAGTTTGGATAAAGTTCAGGAAAGAGACAGTCTTCGGCTGAAGTGGGTGTCGTATCAGCTCGGTAAACGCGAATCGCGCCGGTTAGTTGGCGATTATTTGTACACATTTAACGATGTTCGAAACACAATGCAATTTGAAGATGCCGTAGTATTCGAAACACGCGCTGTGGATGTGCATTATCAGGAAAATTTGTTGCACAGTGCCATGCCCGATTTTTTGTCGGAAGCCATGTTTTACAAAGCCAAAAAGTACAGCATACCCTATCGTTGTTTTTATTCAAAAAACATTAGCAATCTTTTTATGGCCGGACGAAATTTTAGCTGCACACACATAGGTTTGGGTGGTCCGCGCGTAATGAACACTACCGGGCAAATGGGTGCTGCTGTGGGCTTGGCAGCTTCACTTTGCAAAAAACACAATGCAAATCCACGCGATATTTACAAATCATATTTGAGCGACTATCTAAGTTTAATCGAAGCTCAGAAATGAAACAAATTCTTGTAATAGGATTATTTGCTCCTTTTTTGTTTCCAATAATCAGCTATTGTCAGCCAAACAATAGCAAAACGGCTTTTGTTTACAGACTATCGGATTACGGACAAAAAACCGAAACAAATATTTTCATTAATCAACAACAAAATTTTACTAATTACGAAGCAAGTATCAACTTGCCTGTATGCGACGATAACTTGTGCGCAAACTTAATTGTAAAGGTATTTTGGGATTTAGCAGGAAATTATATCCGTTTTGATACTATTGCAGGAAAACCGTTAACAAAATTCGATCATCGGCCTTTTACATCTGCCGATTATCAAAAATTAGATGAGATTCTACAGAACAAAAGCAGCATACTTCGAGTACTCGAGAAAGAAGAATTGACCGATAAAAATGTAAAATTAAAATCAACAACCGTGGATGCTGTAACTGGAGCTACTCCGGCTTCGGTAAAAGAACAAGTTGTTGAAGGTGCTGTCTATTCAGTATTTACGCTTTGGCATTTTGTAAATGGAACTTTGAAAGACAGTCTCAAAAATCACACTGTGAGCATTTTATCAGACAAGTTAATTGAGCAAATGCTTCGTTCAGAAAATTTCGAAACGCAACTTTTCGTATTAAAACAATTGCCGCAGAACTATTTTGAAAAAAATACTGAACTTCTATTTCAAACGCTCTCAAAAAGCAATTCGTTAATTCAATCTTATATTATTAACAAAATACCATTGCCGTACAGCAATATGGATAATAACAAAGCATTTGCTACGCTTTATTCATATTTAGATGGTTACAGCAAAAGTATTTTTATTAATCGAATATTGAATACCAAATCAAATGCAGAAGTTTTTATACCAATAATGACTAAAATGTATCTGGACAATGATGAAAATCTCAGTTCAAAAATGCAACAAGCAGCAGTAAAATTTGATATAAAACACTACTAATCTCATTCAATCTCCACCTCTTCGCAACTCACCATTTCCCAGCCGCAATAAATTACGCGAAGCAAATGTAAAGTTGTTTTGCCTACCGAAGCAAGTATTTGCTTGTCGGCAGCATAGCGTTGCAATTGTTGATTGGCGTCGGCGTTTAGCTTTTTTACCAATGTCGAATCGGGGTTTTTGGCGTCTACCTCCGAGCTGCGAGGTACGTATTTAAGTTCCAGAATGTAGCAATGTTTCATGTTGGGGCGCACAATAAAGTTGGGTTGCAGCCACAAATCCACAAATCCTTTGCCCATTTCGGCTTCGGAGTGTACGGTAAAATAATCGGTGCTATTAAGGTAAACTAAATGAAACATTTGCACCGTTTTTTCACCATCTATAAAGTCGCGTACAGAGGTTTGCTTGTAAATTTGCTCCGAAAAATAATTGAAAAAAGGCTTCCATTCTCCCTTGTATGCCATTTGATGAGCCATTTCGGAAAGCGTCATGTTTTCCAAATTGAATATTTCAGCTTCGCTAAACCCTTCCACTAAATACGAAAACAGCACGGTTCGAATAGCTAAATTAGGCACTGCTAAAACGATTTGGTCATCCTCAATTCGATTAATTGTAAGTATTCCAAAATAATAAAGCAGCGATATAAAATTTTCGCGCGCTATGAGTTTTTCAGCTGGAAAAGAAGATACAATATTAGTTCGAAGTTCACCCTCTTCGGCTATTTTTTTGATGGTCGAAAAGTTACCATTTACCTTTTTATCCAAAATAATAAGGTGGCGGAGTTTGCCATAATCAATGCGGATATTATTATCAACCAATACCTTAGGAATGCTTTGAGTTGTTAAATAACTTTCAATAAAATAAAGTGTCATATCCGAATTATATACCTTTTCGTCGATGCGCCCTTCGGCAAAGCAATAATTATTGTACCATTCGCGCATTACGTCTAATAAATTCTCGATGGGCTCGTTTACCATTCCTTCGCTTTTGTAATAGTTGAGCATGGTAATAACTTCCGCTTCGGTAAAGCCCAGAATGGAATTGAAAAGTGTATCGGTGGTAATATTTTTGGCAATATTGAAGCCGCTTGTTACATCATCTAAGGTTACTGGCGAAACGCCTGTGATAAAAATCTTTTTTATAGATGCTCCAATATCAGTGGTCCCCACTTTTATTTTATTGAAAAACAAACGGAAAAAACCATTCCCGTGGGTAATTTCGGTATATGATTGATTGCCATGCTGGCTAAGAATAGTGTTGGTAAAATTATCGTATTCGTCGATAAAAAGATAAATAGATAAACCTTTCTTTTGACATTGACTGGTTATAAATTCAATTTTTGAGTCGATGGGTTGCGCCTTTGGATATAACTCACGATATTCTTGTCCGAGTAAATCCCTATAAGTATCATTAAAGGTATCGAAACAGACGCTACAATGCGTTTCGAATGATTTTTGCACTTCATTAACGTCTGGATTGACCGAAGAAAAATTAAAGCTCAATATCAAATAGTTATTTCGTTCCTGCGTTGGATGTTGTCCGATATACATTTGCCCAAAGAGTTCGTCGAACCTACCAGCCAAATTTATATCATAATATGCTTTCATCAAATTCAGCCACAACGACTTACCAAACCTACGTGGACGAATAAGGAACAGAAAAGGTGGTGCCACTTCTACCTGCTCGATAAAACGAGTTTTATCAACATAATAAAAATTTTCTTTTATTATGCGTGCATAATCGCTAATGCCGTAAGGAATTTTCTTTGCCATGGTTCGATGATTTTCGGATATGCAAATATACAATATTATTTAGCAAAGAAAAAACGGTTATAAAAAGGAAAAAGTTATCAATTGAGATTGTTCATTGTAAAAAGTAGCAGCGTAAAAAAATGTTGCTTATTTTTTAATAAAACTTAGTTGCTGTGTGGTTTGTGAACTTACATTGGTAACTAAAACGCAATACATGTTGGGAGGCAAAAATGAAACATCCAACTGATTATTTACAATGTTATTTTTCGAAATGACTTCGCGACCATCGATGCCATAAATCCTGCAAGTTAAATTATCGTTGCTGTTGATCCCGCTTATGCTAAGTTTGTCCGAAACGGGATTTGGGAACACTTTCAATGTCTGTTTATCCAAAAGCTGACTCACTGCCGTAGCCGACTTAATACGTTGAATTTTATTGATGCTTTGAGCCAGATTAACCAATGTGTCAGCCGAAATTAATTGCTGCTCGTCAAGTGGAGAATAGATTTCCAAGCTTGATTTCAGTATTTTGCCAGCATTCAAAGCCGCAATTTCTGTATTATTCATGCCTGAGCGATAAAGCATCCAATCGCGATAGTCGATAGCCGAAGGAGCTGCATCGGGGTTTATGGTAAACGCCACAGGAATCAGCTTTTCGTTTACCGAACCAACGAGCGTATTGTCGGTATATAAATTTGATTTTCCCAACGCGTAATAGTGTGTTAGCGTAATTTTGTGCCATTGTCCATCGTTTACGGTAGCTGTTCCGGTTATGGTTGTGCCACTTGGCGAAATATACGTGAGCGTTCCGTTGGATTCAATACGCAACAAACCCTGTGTGCTATTGCTTGAAAATGAGGCTACTACTCCGGCTGCCGTGGTGCGAATATCAACTACATTGGTAAATGAATGCACGATATTTTCAGGAACAATATTGAATTTATCCGTAGTAATGGTTGTACCTGCCCGAAGCCACGAATTGCCATTTTGTTTTGCGGGTTGTGGTTTATTGGCAGCCAATGCATCGAAAAGCGATGGCACTATGGTGTAGAAAAACTCAATATGCCCGTTGGTGTTTGGGTGAGCAGCGTCCATCACATAACCGGTTACCCATTTGCCGGTTTCATCGTCGTCGGCACCCAATAAATTATAACTCGGCACATCCCACTCGTGAATAAACTGGTTCATTTGTTTCACGTAATTATATTCTGTGGATGTGTAACCACCATTGGCATAACAATTAGCAATTATTGGAATTTTTCCAGCCGCACGTGCTTTATTTATGAGTAACAACATATTGTTTTTAAACTGGTCGAACTTAGGTTGTCCGCCGCCCATAATTCCTTCGTTGCCAAGCGAAAGCGCATACACCACGTATTTGCTATTGTCGTTGAGGAGGTCAGTTTCCCAACGATTTAGCAAGTCGGGAGTGGCATTTCCGCCTATTGAAATATTTGAAATAGACCAGTTTAATCCCTTATTTGAAGCAAATCGTTCTGACAATAACTGATTGTAGCGGTATGAATAACCCTGATTATTGGTAGCTCCCCAACCGTACGAAACCGACGAACCCATTTGCGAAATTCGCAACGGATTTATTGGGTAAATTTTATAGCTGCCGGTTGCCAGATTCACCCTTATAAGCACCTCACCCGAAACTGCAGGAGTAATTTCAGTACCATTCTGAGCAATCGTTCCCGCACTTGCACCCATGCCGTAAACTAAGGGATTTTGGTCGGTCTTGGACGAAATAAAACGTAGCGTTCCCGCAGCATTTAGCGTTGTCGAAATTTCAAATAATCCGTTTACATAATCGGTGGTACTGCCCATTACTTGTGTAAGAGTCAGTGCATTTGCTGCGTTTGTACCTGCTTGTGTAGCTGAGCCGGTTAAGTACAATTCGGTAATCTGATTGCTTATGGTAATTTGCTTTGTTGCGCTTATCGTTTGTGTGTTTTGGAAAAACGAAGCGCTAACTGTTACGATGCCATTCTTTTTGGGAGTAAGCAATCCGCTACTACTAATTGTTGCAATGCTGATATCGTCCACCGACCAATTTATGGTGCGCGGAGTAGCATTGGAAGGCGTATAAATAACTGATAATTGGGATGTAGCTCCTGAAGAAGTGATATTGCTGCCCGAAATTTCGATGGAAGTGGCATTAACAGGCGCATCGGAAAAAGGAACACTAAAAGTAACTGTTTCAATTTTACCGGTTTTATCTTTTAGTTTCATCCAAAACCCTGCGGTTTGAATTTCGGAAACTGTTTTACTGAAATATTGTGTAGGTGTAAGTGTTATCGACCAAATCATTCCACTCAGATATGTTAGTTTGCTAAATGCCGACGAATTGTTGTAGTTTCCGGTATCGGGATTTGATGGAGACCATGCCCACATGTACAAGTCTTGTCCGGCAGTAAATCCGGAACCTGCAAGGTCGAAAGTCCATGTTACCGGCTGATCCAACAGATAAGTTCCCGAAGGAGTATTGCTGATACTTGCCGGAGTTATTGTAGACACAGGTGTAGTAAACGTAGTGTGCAATGTTCCGGTAACGCCACCTACACCATCCTGAATATTATAATAAAACTGATTAATATTGGTAGCAATCTGTGAGGCTGTAAGTCCAAAAAAAGTAGTAGGTGTAAACGTCAACGACCATTTTTTATCACCCAATTTGGTTAGTGGAACAGATGCATGTGTAGTCGGTTGCCAAAAGTAAATAACAAGGTTTTCCGAGCCTGTTAATGTACTTGTGCTAAAGTCGAATGTCCAGGTATTGGACTGACTCAATGCAACTGCCGTTGGGTTTATAGAAATAGTTGGAGTGGCGATGGTAGCTGCATTTGTCCACAAAACAGAAGACAGGAATAGCGCTATCGTATAAAATATTTTACCGATTTTCATTATATTTATTTTGCAATATATTATTAATCAAGCCATAAACGGATTTTCTAAAAACGAATCCGTTGAAATGTCGTTTCTTGTTTCAGAAGGTCCGGCAGGAGGTGTTGATTCCAATGCTAGCGAGATTTCGTTATCCAATTCAACAAGCTCAATTTGAGGTGAAATGTATGATTTTTTGTTTTCCATGATATTCATTTTTTTAACCACAAAGAACACAGAGTTTATTCACAAAGCTTT
>CAMDNO010000047.1 GCA_945902955.1 Porphyromonas cangingivalis | reverse complement strand
GTTGCATTTTCTTCTACATTTGCAGGTACACACGCTGCAATACCATCAATTTGTACGGTTTTAAACTCTTGAAATGCCATAACTCTGATTATTTAAATTGTTCTTCTACACTTTTTGCCGGATTTCCAAAATAAAAAGCATCATCTATTGTATTCCGAATAACAACAGATCCAATTCCTATTTTAGTGTTATTTCCTATTTTAATACCTTGTAAAACGATGGAGCCTACACCAAACTGATTCTCCTCTCCCACCCTACAATTGCCCGAAAGCCGCGTTGATGGGCCAAGTACATTATAGTTTTCAAGCTGCACATCATGTCCTAACGAAACTGCGCCGTTGATAAGATTAAAATCACCAATTGCGACGTCGCAACTCAATCGACATCCCCAAAAAATGATATTTCCTTTACCAATTTTGTACGCTTCTTCGTCAAAAATATTTACATTTGGCGCAATAATATTTGGGAAATCTATAATTGGATTGGTTATTTTGGATACTATCTTTTTAATTATGTGCGGATTAGCAATAGATATCACAATACTTAGCTCCGAAGTATAACTATTTATAAAATCAATTCCGCCCAATACTTTTCCGTATCGATTTGCCGTGCCTATTTCCACACCATCGTCGATAAAACCAATTAAATTCCAGGTTGGAATTGTTTCATTCATTTTTTTGAGCAGGCAAGCCACCTCGCGCCCAAAACCACCAAAACCGTAAATTGCTATGTTTTTCATATTTTTGAACTCAGAATGAAATTACAGATTAGAAATAACTATAAGTGCTTCAAAATATCTAACGTTCATTATAAATAAAATTAAGGGTCTGTTTGGTGTAGAAATGAAATTTACGGTCACTACTAATCAAAGGCATTCGTTCTGTAATAGCTTGAGAAATAATGATATGGTCGGATGGGTCTCGATGGTCTTGAGCTTCGTTTAGAGTCAAACCGGCATAAGTAACCAAATGTTCTTTTTTGACAGGAAGAATTTTAATACCATAATCTGATTCAATTGAAAGAACTAAATCAGTTTCATTTTTCCAATATTTTGTTTTATTTTTTTGCTTTCTGTAAAACAATATTAATTCTTTTACACTTTCTGCACTAATATAAAATGTGTTATGATAATCATCCAGAATTTGACGAATGTCATTATTTAATATCTCAATATCAATTGTTGAATACAAAAAAATATTAGTATCAATTAAGTATCTCATAAATAGAATTTATCTATGAATTAATGTAATTCAAAACTTCATTTTTGTCAAAAGCACCCTTAAATTTATTTGCTCCCTGCATAAATTTTGATATTTTTTTCTTTACTGACCCATTGGTAGTTGATTTTATTTTGGGATTTTCAATTTTTAATTTTGTTTCCATAATTGATATTTTGTATTAAGTTATTTTTTTTACCACAAAGATAAATATTTATTATCACTAAGCAATAATTTGCCTGATTACCATAAATGCTTCGGCAGATTTAAAGCCAACTGTAGCTCCTCTGAATTTTGCCAAAGCTTCGATCGTTTCCAACGAACGAGGATTCGGAAATGCTTTTAACTGACTTTTGAAACATTTCATGGCGTCCATTTTAGCTTGTAGCGTATTTTCTACATTCACAAAACAAGTTGGTATAAATGCATCGTCGGCAAAAGGTGCTGCCCATTCCGTTTCCGATAATGTTTCGTAAGCATATATCTCTTTCACTGAATAATCACCTACAGGCCTTGCAGCCACCAAACCGGCATTAAAAACCACCCGATGGTCGTTATGAATATCACCCCGATGTGGCAAATATAAGACATTAATATTATTTTCGTTCATAACCTTTGAAATTTCTCGCGAAATATCAGCCAAGGGAACTGTATCTAATTCAGGTGCCGGAAAATCGAGAAAAAAAGTCTTAGTTACGCCCAACAAAGCATGTGCTTCAAGCGCCTCTTGCCTTACAGCTTCCACTTTAGTTTGATCGTAAAGCCGCTTACTACCTCTACTGGCAACCAATACAAAAACTGCATTGCCTTCGTTTGCTAATTTTTTAATTGTAGCGCCACAGCCCAAAACTTCATCGTCGGGATGTGGGGCGAGAATGAGTATGTTTTTTTTCATAATGTGAAATTTTTATTTCTGATTTTCCAATACTCTCTCCCAATCGTATCCACAATGCATTAAATAATCGATAATGGAAATATTGGATTCGAAATTACCCCAAAACTGCGGATATTCGAATGGTCGAAAAGTTGAGTAGTTAAGTTCGATTCCCCGTTGATTAAAATCGGCTTCGTTTTGATAGACGGCTGCACCAGTGCCTGAATAGTAAACACTTGCATTTAGTGCGTTACAAATACCATAAATTCGTTCATTTTTATCCAACGAATCAATATCGAGTGCAGACGACTTTACAAATTTAGTATTAATTCCGAATTTACAAGCGATAAATTCAATTATTCTGATATTAAAATCGGTCATTAATATATCATTTGCTTTAAATAATTCACTCAAATCCGCAAATACATCTTTAAAAAAAGGCGCTTTTTTATAATTCACTTCAATTTGTTTCAAATGACTTTCGCGCCAATTTAATGCATTATTCAGCTGTACATCAGATAAGTTATCTCCAAAAGCAACTTTAACAGGAATTTTTAATCTAAATCGTCCCTGCGGATTTTTTATATAATGAAAATCGTGCATTCCTTTGTTGGAGTACTGTACTGAATCCAAAAACACAAAGGTGTCAACCTGCGCTATTTTATAAAAATATCCAAGCCAGGGGATGTAATTTGGTTGGTGTATGGCAATGGTATTCATTGAATATTTAGGGCAATAATTGAATGTATTAATTTTATTTCCTTTGCTCCGTATCTTTGATCAATAGGAATTGGAATCATATATTTTGAAAGTTTGTGTTCTATTTTCGAGTTATCAACACTTTTAAGAACATGCGCCCACCATCTACCGGTATAAATATTATTTTCCTTCAAAATGGCAACAATATTTTCCTGTTCAATTAAAAGCGGGTATACCATAGGCGTTGCTTCTGTTCCAATTAAACCCACAATATTCAACAAATTAAGCTTTCTAAAAAGCTTGTGAGCTAGTTTAAAATTTGCTTGCCTTTTTTGTTTAATCTTTTTATAATCAATACTTAATAATAATGATTGAGTAAGCTGAGACATTTGCATAACATCCGATTTTTCGATACGTTCTTCGTTGGTTTGTCGCTCATTGTAAATAGCATTACAGCCCAATTCTATTCGCTTTAACAGAAACCCGGAAGTTGCTGATGAAAAATCTTTATCAAACTGATGTTCAAATCGTTTTGCGTCTTTTCCAATCACATAACAGCCATCAGGCACACCAAAAAACTTGCGTGGTGAGTATATATTTAATAAATTATCAATAGGTTTTGTATAAAAAGCCTGTGAATTGTCGATAATCGCATTTTTAAATTTTGCAGCAATTTCAATTAGCTTTTCAGAATCAAACAAACCGAAATAGTTCACAATTAACACAGCTGTATCCTTTTCATTTGTATTAATTTGAGGCATTAAGCTACTATCTAAATAATATCTGACTACCTCAACCCCCTTTTTTTCTAAAAATGAAAACACGGATGGACATTGATAATATGGAATATACAACTTGCTTACACCAAGTAATTGAAGCGAATAGAAAATTCCTGCTCTCCCAGAGTTAAGGCGAGCAATTTGATTCGATTTAAAATATTCGCCTGTTTGCCTGAGGTCTAATTCAATAAAGCTTCCTATTTCCATAATGTATCTTTATTTAATCTACTGTAGAACTATTATTTATCCTATTTTCTTCTGAAAACTATTGTTACACCAGTGTGAAAGTTCAAAAAACCAAATGATATAAAATAAACCAATCTAATAAAATAATTAATAATTAAAATGGAAGGTTTATAGTACGATTTCCCACTTTCTTTAAATGTATGTTTTACTTTTACAAAACCATTATCGATAAATAGCTTGACAATAGAATTGTAACTATAATTAATGAAATGATCTCTCAAACTGTCATCTGGTACTCTATTAAACAACTTATTTAACCGAATCAACCATGTTCTTAAACTTACTCGTACTACAACATATCCTCCGTTATTCAAAACATTTTTAAAAGAATCAATCAAAGCAACAGGTTCTAAGGAATAGTAAAATGAATCAATCGTACTTATTACATCAAACTTTTTATCAATAGGTATATCAGAAATTGTTTGAAATGCTTGTATATTATTGCTTTTACACATCTCACGTCCATCTTCTGCAATTTCTACACCAATAACTTCTTTATAAATATCTTTTAAATGAAACAACAAATATCCCATGCCACACCCATAATCTAACCAAGAATTTATTTTGAAATTCTGATTTATGTTTTTAACAGCATAATCGTGTAAGTATTTTAGAAAATTACTTCTTTTAGAATATCCGGCTGAAAAATTCTCCGGATTATTATACGATTTTACACCTAAATTCTTAAAATCAACTTCTAAATTATTTTCAACATTATCTTTAAAAAAACAAACACAATTTTTGCAATACATTAAATTACAAGTATTTAATCTTTTCGAATAATAGTTAACAGCAGTTGTGAATACAACAGTCTCGTGATTGCAAGCTGGACATTTCATAGAATTATTTTGAATAAATATTATCTGTTTTAAAGAAAACCAAAACGCTTGAAATAAATAAACTTAAGTCTAACTTAAATGAAATATTTTCAACATATTCAACATCAAGTGGTATATTTAAACTCCAATTATGTATTTGACGTTGTTTAATTGCAGCCAAACCACTAATACCCGGACGCACTTCAAACCTTTTTATTTCATATTCATTGTATTCGTTAAACGCTTTAGGATAAGAAGTTAAAGGTGGTCTAGGCCCAATAAAACACATTTCACCTTTAATTATATTAAATAATTGAGGTAATTCATCAATACTCGTCTTGCGAATAAACTTACCGATTTTTGTAATTTGAGGATTATTTTCGGTCAATACTTCGCCATATTTATAATTTACAAGATCTGTGCGCATCGAACGGAATTTGACAATTTTAAAAATACGACCATTTTTACCCAACCTTTGCTGCAAAAAGAATACTGGCCCTGGAGAATCGAGCTTAATAGCTATCGCTACAAGTATAAAAACTGGTGTTAAAAAAACAACAGCAATCAAGGCTATAACAAAATCAGTCAATGGCTTAACAAATTCTACATATATTCTCATAAATGGCATTTTGAGTAAAAGTCCAACATATTTTTCCATATTACCTTTGAATCAAAAAACTGTGCCCATGTTTTTCCATTTTGGGCATACTTTAATCTTAAGCTATCATTTTGATACAATTCACGCATCCAAAAAGTGAGTTCGGCCTCGTCTCTTGGTGCAATTAATTTTCCATTAAACCCGTCATTCACTGCATCTTTGCAGCCTGTAATGTTATTTGACAAAACTGGAATACCCATTGCTGCCGCTTGAATCAACACATTTCCAAATCCTTCTCTCCAAGTTGGTAAAACCAACAAATTGAACATACTCATGTAAGTTGGCACCAAATTCAGTGGTTGCCTACCACACATAATTATTCCGGGATGCGTGTTGAATGATAACACTAAATTTTTATCATTTATCTCATTTTCGTAAAAAGAACCCACCATCATTAATCTAACATTTATATTTTCACTGTATATTTTATCAAAACTATGATATAATTCTACAATACCTTTAGCATCAACCATTCGACCCACAAAACCATAAACAAATTTAGATTTTAATTGATAATCATTATTAAATTTTGTAACAATATTTTCATCAATATTTTCCGTACAAAAAACATCTAAGTTTATTCCATTGCTACTTCCTTTCGAAAAAACATTTACTTTATTGGGATTAAATAACTTTTTGTTTATACCTAGTTCTGCAATTGAATTACTTATACAAATAATATGCGTAGCTAACAATGAAATAATTCGCTCAAAAACAATAAGATACATTCTACTTAAACCATTTTGATCTTGAAACCTGAAGCCTCTACAAGTATATACCCTATTTTTAATGCCTGTAAACCATGCAGCAATAATACCCAAAAAGCTAATTTTCAATGTTCCAAGGTTTACAATATCTGGTTTCAGCTTATTGAAAATTTTTAAAAGCCTGAAAAATGTTACAAAATCTTTTATTGGACTTGGATTCCGCTCTATTTTAATTGGAATATGAGTTGCATTTTCTGCTAGACAAAATGAAACTACAGATTCGTGATTTGGCGCTAAAAGATACACATCATAATACGATGAAAGAAACTTCAACTGACCCGGAATTAGAGCTATACTTTGGTAGGCGGTAATTCCAATCACAAGCTTGGACTTATTATCCTGTTTATTATGCATGATGCTAAATAATATTTATTTTGAGAATAATGCCTTTTTTGTATTGTCAAACTCAGTTAATTGTGAATTCAATGGTAATTGTCCTCTTTTCTGAACAATAAAATTGCTACCAAAAACTGGATATAAAAAAATGTAAGCCAAAAGTCGTACAGACTCGTTCAGAAAGAATTTTATAGAATACATTTTACTCAAACTGAACAAATAGTAAGCTCGCTTTAAGTTATTTAAAGTATAATTTATCATTTTTGAATAGCTCAAAGATTCAAATTCACGATAATAATAAAGCAAATCATTTAAAATATAGTAGTTTCTATCCGAAATATATCTTGTTAAATAATCAGTATCTTCAGGACCATCCAAATTGCTATTGTACTTAACTTCTTGTGCCTCTTTGAGGCGAAGCATGGATGTAACAGGTATAAATTTAGGCTTATCTTTAAATACAAAATGAAAGCTTCCCTGAAATTTAAAACCACGTACAACCTTCAGCGCGTATTCAGAATCAAAGGAACCCAATCCACAAGAAACCAAATGAATATCAGGAAAATCGATCATTATCTGAAGTTGATTTTTAATTTTATCGGGATGAAAAAAATCATCTGCATCCAGATACGTCAAAAAATCGCCGGCAGCATTCTCTAATGCAACCTGCCTGGCATTTCCCCTTCCTTTATTTTCTTTCAGGTTAACAATTACAAAACGTTTGTCTTGCATGCTGTAACTCTCTAATATAGCCGGAGTATTATCAGTTGAACCATCATTTACAATAACACAAGACCAGTTTTGATACGACTGAATCAACAATGAATCCAATGCTAATTTAATAGTTGACTGCCCATTATAAACAGGCATAAGTACACAAACTAATGGAGTGATGGGCTTATTCATACATGAAATTTAAATATTTTGTTGCAATTGAATTTAAATTCAATTTATTCCTTAACAGTAAAGCATTGGTACCAAGTTCTACTCTTTTATCGGGATTATTTATTAGCTTAGTTATCTCATTTCCAAGTAAAAGCGGTTTGTTATCTTCTACAATAATTCCATTCACATTATTGATAATCATATCTCTAGGACCTGCACAAAAATCGAAGCTAATACAAGCCAAACCAGCACATAATGCTTCGGCCAATGCATTTGGAAATCCTTCGCTACGCGATGGAATAACAAAAATAGACGATCGGGCGTACATTTTATCAATATCCTCAATTTTATCTAAGAGTTGAATATTATCAGCAAGACCTAGTCTAATGATTCTTTGAATCAAAGCAGGATCGTCTTTTTCATTTCCACCTGCAATAATTAACTTCCAATCAGGTGCATCTACATGAGCCCATGCTTCAATTAATCGATCGAATCCTTTCAAATTATCACCTAATCGCCCCACTGCCAACACTATATTCTCTCTTTTATAATCATAGTTTACAATTTCTTTAACAGGATTAGGAATTACCTCAATTTTGCATTTTTCTCCAAAAACTTTTTTCTGAAAATCAGCTGAAACCCCTGTTTGAGCGATAATACCTTTAGGTTTCAAGTTTTTAAATACAAGCCAGGTAAAAATCAAAATATGCAAACTATCTTTTTGTAATGGACTAGCTCTATCTGAAATAAAAACATCTTGTTTTCGATTTCGTAAAGCTATCAACGCCAAAGCTGACTGAATTTTACCAAAAACAAGTATTTTATGGGCCTTAGACTCTTCTACAAAACGCTTAATGTTAGTTATATAATGGAAATATCGAATTAAAAAAAATATTGTTTTTATTTGCTTTGCGGGCCGCATAACTTTAACTCTACTATCGAGTTCAAAAAATTGGACAATCGAACTCGAAAGAGTTAAAATAGTAACATCCACATTTTGCGAAACCAATTCGTTAGATAACAACGACGCTACACGTTGCATACCACCAACACCCAATGAAGGTAAAACAAATATTATTGATTTTCGATTCGACATATTAAACTCCAATTCGGGCAATTATTTGTGAATAATACATTTCATCAGTAGGGTCACTTACTGGGGTGGCATTTACCACTTCGGTAAATTGCTTATTCTCAATTGTTGTTCTTTTAGATGCGTTTGAAAGAAACCACTCGTATTCAATATCTAAATGCCCTATATCTATCACTCTATATCCCTCTTTACATAAATCGCTGGCGGCTAAAGTAGCCGTAGCACCCAATGAAAACAAGAATAATTTATTTTTCGAAAGCTGTCGGGTTTTATCAATTATTTGATTATAATAATTATATGCATTATTAGATGGACATAATACCCTTTCAACAGATTTGGCATTGTCCAATAAATCGTTACCAAGTCCAAATCTTGTTTTTTCGCCCTCAAAAATTACAATTTCCTTATTATCCCACACTTTTTTCCAAAGTTCAAACAGAATTTTTGCTTCATTTTTATTCGTCATATCCATGTAAAACCGTGTAATATTAGCATCTCCATATTTGTAGTTTTTCACGAGTAATTGCTTATAATTTTTATACATCTGTACATAACATCGAATGTGGTGTACCTTAATCTCAAACTTTTTTTCGTTAAAGTTGGTGTGATCTACAATACAAATCATTAGTTTTTCGCTTTGGTTTGAAAAAACCTCTTTAAGTTGTTCGCTCAATTGAGTATTGCTTTTCTGAAGCACAAGACCTTTGTTTATAATTAATCTGTATTCGCCATCGCCAAACCTACAAACCGAAAGCTCCTCATTGATAATTTTTAAAAGTGATTCTTTAATTGATAACACGTTGGTGATACCAAATAAAGCTTTGTAAAATGGATACAAGCTTCCAAAAAACAAAAAGCTCAACATTACCTTAATGGATCTGATAATTTTATTCATTGTAGAAAACACATATTAATAAATACACTTTATATATTTGATTTCAATGACATTAACATCGATTCAATTATTATATCTGCCGCATTAAATGTAGCCTCTTGCCAATTCATTTCCTTATCCCAATAACCAGGACATGGGAAATAGGCTTCGTGGGCAAAACCATAATTTATTTCAACAATTAAGGGTTTATTTTCTGCTGTAAACACAAAATCATAAGCCACGCATTGTCCCTGAAGCTTTTGAGTTGTATCAAAAGCAATCTTCACACATCGATCATCAATTTCCTCTTTTGCATATAAAATATGTCCACTTCCCGAAGCTCTAAAATCATCCTTTCGCACTAACCTTTTGATAGCAAAAGCCTTATCCGCAATTACAACAACTCTAATATCGAAAGCATTACCAGCTATAAATTCCTGAAACAAAACATATCCTTTCTGTCGTCCCGTAATATGTGAGAATCTTGTAGCGGTAAATAGCCTTTTAAAACTGCCCAAAATCCCTAACACAGATTTTTTATCACCATTCGATTTACGAATATGTTCCTTTAAATCATCCCATTTATTGTACGAACTAAAACCTCTTCCATAAGCTTTATTTATGATTTTAAATGCTTCATTCTTGCTATTTACTAATTTGACATTTGATGAGCCGGCACCACCTCTTAACTTAAATACTTTTGGAAATGACGCTTTTTGTGCCCAATCTAATGCCACTGATTTTTCGTAAAATGCCCATGTAGGAGCCATAGGGGCTTGAATTGATTCTAACAAATATTTCTGTCCCAACTTATCATCAAAGTGCCAACAAGTGTTGAAATCGGGAAAAACTTTTTTTCCTGACTGTTGGAGAGAAAACAATAATTGCTTAGCGAATAAAACATCCCTGGGGCCAGCATGATGGTGATGAAACATTAGTAAATCACAATCAGCTAGTTCAGCTACAATATTCGAATCGTAACAATTAACAATTTTATAATCAATCTTATTTCGCTCGCAGTAAGAAATCCAATCCCTACTAAACCCCAAACGTGATTCATGAATAGCAATTTTCATAATATTCTATTTTACAAAATTAGCATATAAGGTCGAAGGACTAACAAATTCAATATCAGGCCATTTAACTAACATTTTTTTTAGCAGCAAATCGAATGATTTTAATCCCATTTCTCTGTTTTTCACATCAATACTACCTACAAACGACGTACGATGATTACTTATTATTATAGGTAAATTTAGCTTGAAATTAATTTCCATAGCCGACAGACAAACATCAACTGCCTCATTACAACCAAACATATTGGGTTCAAATAAAGCATTCCTAATTAAATAGTGTAAACCTGAGCTCGATTGTTGTCCGGTGTAATGAATTTTTAATTTGTATCTATCATTTCCTAAAGGCATTTTTTGTTTAATTGGGACATCAACTAATTTTATGCCGCAAGTTAACATTTTTTTTTCAATTTTTTCACTATAAACGCCCGAAGGTGGTGTAAAATATATTGATTTGTATCCAAAAAGTGAAGAAAACAGTTGAGAAGAATCTTCAATAATTTGTTCGTGTGAAACTATATCATCAAAATCTGCGACATCGAAAGCAGCTCCATACCATCTTCTTTTTTGATTTTCAATATACTCCTGACTCAAATACCAGTATTTATTCTCGAATGCTTTAAATATTAATGAATCCCTATTCTGAATGTCTTGCATCAACCAATTTACCTGAACGTGCTCTCTACCATGTAATTCCGGGCGAAAAATATTTAATTCAATTCCCTTTTTATAATAATCCAACACCTTATTACTGTTTTCATTGGTAGCAAGCGTAACATCCATCGTTTCATAAAAATAACTTGAATAATCAGTCGCTTTAATTTTTTCAAAATCAGGATTTGCAACATTTGTAATTGCCGAAAAAACAGGATGATTACCCTGACAATCTTTATATTTCAAAAGCACATTAAAAAGCTCATCCATATCTTTGTTACTCTCAAGAATATCGTATCTATCAAACCTATTATCCTCCATATTTAATCCAAGTTTGATTAAATTTTGGCGAGTTTGAATGGAAGCGTTTCTTATACCACCCCAATCGTCTGAAGCTATAACTACGTATTTTTTTTTTGAATGCCAACCGTTGATATTGAGCAACATTCGCATTAAATCTCTTGGTTTCATCATTTTATTGATACTTTTACAAATTTATCAAGTTTACAAATAAGAGCTTATAAGAGTTCTTTACAATTGATAATAGCAGGCGATTGTCTGTTGATTTAGCGAATTAAAATTGATTATAATATCTATTAAAACTACATAATTTTCACACTTATAAATCTACAACATTTTGCCTCATGCAAAAATGAACGTTTTTTTTGAATTCGTAATTTTCTGTTGAATCAATAAAAATCAGCGTTCTTTAAATTAAAAAAAACAAATTATATTATTCCATTTACTTAACTTTTATAATGCCGAGCATAAATTTCATTAATTCCATTACCATTTATTAATATTATTTCTAGTGTTTTTTAATCCTATATATAGTAATATTTTTGAAACGGATTAAAGACATAATCATAAATTTGGGTACTATTTTTCTTAATTGATTTTTAAAGGATTTTGTTATTTCATAGAAATTCATTTGGATATTCCCATATTCTTCTTCTTGTGCACTGAAATATAAATCAAACCAAGAGTTTGGCATTATATTGTATAATTCGCATAATTGATTTTGTTTTAACCAAGGCGATAGAATATCATTTCCAAAAGGACCCGCTTCATATGTTAAATGATTATTATATATTGAATTGAAATTATAGAAAGAAACAATATTAAAGCTTTTATATTTACGTGTTAATAATACTTTTTGCAATATATCATTTCCACAATTCTCGTATTGCAAGTACTTTGGTAATTTTCCCAGATCAATTAGTTGTTCAATTATATCACCATCTAAACCTTCAATATCAATTTTAATAAAATCAGGATCTCCGAATGTCTCTATTAATGATTTAATATTAATTGACTTTATATTAATTCGATTAAAGTCTTTTTGGTTATTGGGAATACAAAATGTACTTAAAACGCTATTGTACTTATGTATATAGAAAACAACTTCATTATCTACATCTAAAGTTGTTATACATTTATTTAAAATTATTAATGACTGATTTGCAATATACTCATGATATTGCTCTTGAATTATTTTAGTTAAAGTAGGGTTAGCTTCAACAGCAACAACTACTTTACTTTTTTTTAAATAATAAGACAGGTTTTGACCAGTATTGGCTCCTAAATAAAAAATTAAATTCATAATATTAAATTTTATATTTGTAAATTAATGCTGAAAATTAAATTGTATTTTTATTGTTGAGTCCACTCCAAGAAAAGAGTAAAACGCAAATAATAAAAAAAGCATGAATAATTGAAAGTTCATAAACACCAATGAATCTGTTCAATATCAAAAAAAAACATTTATTATTAATTTGCTCTATTAGCGAATTTACAATAAAAAAGAATTCTCGGAAGCCACTCAAACTTTATTCTCAAAGCTATATTTTTTAATAAACGCAAAAAAAACAGCTAAAAAGAAATATAAGAAACGGGCTACCTATTTTTATAATTTTCCCAACCTGGAGGTACTTTAGCGTTATATGAAAATTGCTCTAGTTTTTTTAAATCTGTCAATTCTGAATTCATAAAAAAATCAACTTTTTCATTTTTAGTGCTTCTTGCTATTTCATTTAACATAGCAACTTTATGTATATCAAAACCCATTAAAGTAGCCATTGCGAGGTCATTTACACCCGAATAATTTGTGAACGAAATAATACCAAGTGGCATGGGTTCTGGTTTCAATGGTCCATCGCCCTGCCCACCAATTATACCATCGCAAAAGCTAAAAAGTTGCCTTTGAGGATTTTTAGAAATTGTTCCATCAGCCAAACCAAAGATTGCTACTTTATTCAAATCTAAAACCATTCTCCAAGTAGTATCGTTACCAAACCATGCTGCACCTAAATTCTCATTTTTCTTGGGCAAAGACAAATACCATAAAGCACTTGAAACTTTGCGACCTACCCAATATAACTTTGTACCTTGATGTCTGTTTGCAAAATCGACAGCCAACTCTGACCAAAAGCGGAGTCTGTTTTTGCCCGGATAGCAATCGCCACCTTGCTCCACTCCCCCAACACGATGGTGAGGCAAGAAATCTTTATCTCCATTTACGCCCACTAAATTTTTTAACGCTGCAGTTATTCCTGCCTTTTGATGCGTTTTTACTTTCGGTACGGATATTACAATATCTGCTTCGAACAATTCCTTGGTTATGCAATACTTGTGAACTCCCGGACCATGCGATTCTGCTAACCTATCCGGATTATAATCAGCGACACGAAACAAATTCTTTTTTGAGCTGGTAATTGGTTCTAAATAACTATCATTTCCAAGGTCAAAAATAACATAATCAGACAGCGGACTTCTATCTTTTATTGGGCTGTTTTGTATCGGATTAAATATTACCCTCCGAAAATCTTTTATCGTGATGGATACCTTATATTGATTTGATAAACCCTCCACACGTGAAATGAAATTTTCTGTTACTACTTCGTGCCATTTACAACCTTGTATAGGTGCATCACCAATTAAAACAGAGGCAGGCTTAAATTTCAATATAACCTCAAGCAAAGCCAATAAAAAATTATCATTCGTTCTCAAACAAATCTCATCATATTCATACACTGAATGTTTCACCCAATTAGGCTTAAGCAATACTTTCTTATTTTCAAAATTCTCAGATTTCAGGTGCCTCATAAGCAAATCCAAAATAGAATTCTGCAGAAAATAATCGTCGTTGTACAAACTCAGCAAACTTTCGATTGTGCGTTCATTGTTTGAACCAAAACAGGTTTTTATATCAACAAAGTTCTCCATATTTATCCAATTAATTTACTTAATTCATCCGAACTCATAAATTCCACATCCGGCCAACGAATCAATATCGCTTTTAATAATTTTTCTAACAACTTTAAATTCTTTTCTCTATTTTTTAAATCAATAAAACCAATATAATTTAACCGGTGTGAGCTGATTATTACTGGTTTATGAATTTTAAATAGTAAATCCATTTTATTCAATACGGCTTCAACAATTTCATTATTATTACTAATTGAAGGCTCAAAAGCAACATTACGAACAAGATAGTTCTGGTTAAACTTGTTCTTTTGACCCGTATAATGAAAACTTCTCTTAAACTTATTTACATTATCATTTGTTGGTTGTAATTGAAAAAAACCACCTTGTAATGCACTTACTTTTTGTGCTGCCAATGTTTTATTCAATTCATTATCCCATATATAACAAGGTGCAATAAATGTAGACGAATGATACCCAAATATTTTTTTGAACAACTCAAGCCCTTCTACAATGGCGTTTTGCTGAAAACTAAGCTCTAAATCATTTTCATAGTTTAAAGCGTCCATATACGAATCTTCTGTTATCAAGGGATCTATACTTAAATCGTACATTCCTAATTCAAAGCAATATCGCGCATTACCCGTATTGTCCCGTAATGCTTTCATCCATCTGATTACATTCAAATGTTCCCTACCATGAAATTGTGGGCGGAAAACATTTAAAGCCATGCCATTTTTCCATAACTCAAACGAATTTGAATGTTCAGGGTAACGGTTTAAAGTACTTGTAAAAGGTTCGTAGTAATACTCTTTATAATTACATTCCTTTATTTTTTTGAAATCAGGATTTGCAACAATTGTATTTGCAGTGATTTTTGCAGGATTACCATTTTTATCTTTTACCGACAACAAAACTTCAAATAAAGCCTTCAAATCAGACTCACTTGCAAGAGAATCAAAACGAGTAAATGCCAAATTATTTACAGGTATCCCACTTTTAATCAACTGATTATAGACCTGTTTTGATGGCATTCGAATGCTTCCCCAATCGTCCGACTCAATAACCACAATTTTTCGGTTAGTGTGGTAGCTCGGAAGATTAAATAAAACATTTTTTATATTTTTAAGTACCTGCATTTTATATCAATTACTGTGATAATAAGATTATATTTATAAAATATGCTTTATTTCACACACAAACTCAGAAATTCAGCTGCAACATTTTTAATATCATATTTTGATAAATCAGGCATTTTGTACCTATTCGTATAGTTTCCATCTAAAAATTCATCAACAATATTTGTATTAAACTCTTTATTAATAGAAATTACGGGTCTGTTAACTATCGAATAATCAATTAATTTACTTGGCGTTTGAACCGAAGTATTATTTTCGAAATTGACCAAAAAATCCATTGATCCCAAAAACGTGAGCAATTCGTGACGTGGAATATACGATCGTAATTCGAGTTTTCCTTTAAATTTTTCAATATAAGGTTGAATAATGTCACTTTCAGTAAAAATCACAAATTTGAAATCAAAGTCTAAAGTAAGCAAATAATCTAACAATGGACATGGATTCCTAAAATGCAACGTTAATGCTCCGGCATAGGCAAAAGTCGGAATTGCATTTTTTGTAAAACGAGGTATTTTAATTTCGTCGAAATTAAAACCCTGAGGAATTATTCTTATTTTATGTTGAAATTCAGGGTAATATCCATCAACAGAGCTTTCTGTTGGAATTGAAATATAATTACATCGTTTACACCAGTTTTTTTCAATGTATTTAAAATAAAAAAACTTTTTATAAAAATCTGTTTTACAACCCATAAACGGATCGCCACAATCAGCAACCCAAATTCCCGAAAATGACTTGTTGTTTTTTAAGGCCATAGCCACTCCCCAATGTATTGGATGCGGTACCGCTATAGAAATTAACATGTCATAATCCGACATTTTTTTAAGTGCTTTTTTCAGTAAAAAGCTCAGTTCTACAGTTGGGAATTCGGTTGATAATTGCAAAATACGTCTTATGATTCGTGCAATTAATGATTGATTTGTAAATTTATCAAAGCTTGTATATCCTATATTTAAAAATTTAATTTTATGTTCTTTGGTATATTCTAAATAATAATCTTCATTTAAATTAGGCAACATAACAGTTACATCACAACCTTGCTGAACTAATTCATTTGCCAATTGTGTTGTTCTGAAAGATCTTGGTGAAATTTCAGGATAAAAAGCCTTCGATATAATTAATACTTTTTTCATGTATTAGAAAATTGATTTTACATAATAAATAATTGGATTTCGATCTTCTATAAACAAGGCTCCAAAAAAATTGCTCCAAAACAAGCTATGTCCATAATAGATAGTACCTATTCGAAGCGCAAAAAAAATTGGAAGTATCAACAATATTGAACTGTATTTTAAAAGATTAGCTGAATGATTAGTCAAGTTAACATTACTTATTACTAACAATAAAAGAGCAAACATAATAAAATCGGTAAGCACCATAAATCTGCCCATTGAAGGTATTAATGATAAAATATTTATAAAAAAACCAAGAAAAAGAAAGGATATCATTAAATTTCTCAAGATAGTGTTCACTTCAATATTTTTTATATTTTTCCAAAAAACATATAATACGATATATTTAAACCCCATACTCATATATTTCGAAACAAATAAATAAGTTGACCAATCTTTTACGCCTTCTGATATTGTTATCGCCAACTCTTCATTTAAATAAGCATCCGCTTTATATATTAAAAATTTTGGCAAATAATCAATAATCATCGTTTTTAGGCTCTCCATATCAATATCATTAACAAATAATGAAATAAGATAAATAAAAAAATAAGTATAGATATTTTTCTTAGGTAAAAATTGTAGAATAATAAATAATGACAAAGGGAATATAAGAGAAAAGTGAATAAAAATTGAGACAAAAGACCAAATCAAGTATAGAGGTTTTTTTTCGAAAAAGTACCCAAATATGCCATATATAAATACATGTAAAGCAACCCACATTCGTCCACCATTAATATTCCAAATTGGGTTGACTAAAAAAAGCATCGCTATAAAAATCCAAATATATGTTTGATTAGCAGAAAGTTTAATAATATCTAAAATTCGCCAAACATTTCGGGAATAGAAAAACCCAAAAATTATAGCCATTGTTAAAAATAAATAGTGTGCATTTGATGTGAAAATAGAAACAATATATGTTACAAGTAATTGATATACATCTACATTTCCATCCTCAACAAACAAATCCGAGAAAACTTCTTTAATTGTTGTATCGGGCGAATGCATAGTTACCAATGCTTTAGCAATTCGTGTACTATCTGCACCTGTATCAAAAACCGGATTAAAAATAAACACAAAACCCATAAATGCACAGCCATACCAAAACAAATTCTTAGAACTTTTTGAATCAAACTTTGCTGTGCTTAACAACATTGTCCAAAATGGAA
Organism: Porphyromonas cangingivalis; assembly: GCA_945902955.1. GTDB lineage: Bacteria > Bacteroidota > Bacteroidia > Bacteroidales > Paludibacteraceae > Paludibacter. The sequence goes on along the minus strand of CAMDNO010000047.1, from coordinate 6,833 downwards.
ATAATGCTGCAAAAATGTATTTATATTTATTATTCTCCAAGCTTAATGCCTTAAAATGCAAATTAATATTTATGTTCTACTTTTAAATAAGATATTAAGCGAATTAATATTTTAAAATTTCCAAGGTGTTTATTTGAACCTCCTTTGAATAGTATTTTTCAATTAGCTCTTTATTTTTTGTTATATTCCGTTCAACAGTTGGACCATCAGTAAACAATAAATTATTATCGTAAATTTGAAATTTTCTTTTGATAAAAGACTCATAAGTAGTTGTTTGAGGATTAATATAAACAATCTTCCCTAACGATAATAATGATAAAGTAACCCCTAATGCTTCTTGTCGCCAATGATCAAATACTGCAATATCTATATCATATAAAATACTGTTATACTTGTCAATCGAAATAAAGTCATTTAGATATCGAAATTTTTCTCCGAAAATTTTTGTACCTTGTTCAATAACAGTTTTTCTATATTCTATATCATTTCCATAGCTTAATGGACACAAAATATATTCAATATCACTTTCAAAAGGTTTAAGCTTTTCAAAAATATAGTTATGATTATTGTTCTTACTATTACTATTGCCAACTAATATCTTGACTTTATCATTTAATTTCCTTGGAAAAAAATTATCTGTATTTACTGTATTACTTAAATACATTGTTGCGTAATGATAACTTGCATCATTTTTAAGAATTTTATTTGCCAAAATAGCGTCACCTTCAATATGTGAAACATATCGCCGCACATGTTTTAGCAAAAATCTATCAATATCAGGAAATGATCGTTTCGATTCAGAAATCATTGAATAAAGATCTGCTCCCATAATAAGCCATGCAACTTTTTTGATAAATTGAGGAAATAAAAGAAACAAAAATGAAAAATGAACACCATGTAAATAAATAATATCTGAATTCTTACATAAACGGTAAAATAAAATAGTGTTTGAGAAAAAATAATTTCTATATCTCGATAAAAATGAATAAACATTATTATATGAATATTTCGACTGATCAAAATCATCAGATATAAATAAAAATGTATGATTATTCAATTTTAAATTATCATTTACAAATTTGCAAAGTGGTAATGTAAATTTATTTGGTTCTGCAATATGTAGATAATTTGCCATAACAACTCTAATTAAATTTTAATTTATTATTTCTAATTAAATAGTTTCAACTTTTGAGAAACCAAGTTTATTAAAAATTGTATTTTTAATAAACTTATATTCTTTCTTTTTTAAAAGTTCACCTGTGATTAATACAATAAGAGTTCCTGTAGAAATCTGTATTAATAAAGTAATAACAGAAATAAATGGGCTAAAATATCCAACAGAATATACAATTACACTCATTACCAAAGCTAAAGAAAAGGAAGGAAATATATCCCTCAGTTGCTCTGAAATTGGATAATTCAATATTTTATTTGATTCGTGATTAAATAGCACATAAGCTAACAAAGCAATTACAATCATGCCAACTATCAACGCTTTTATTCCCAAAAATACACCAATAAAAATATTTGGAATTGTCAGTAATTGAGTTATCAATTGAAGTTTTAAATACAAATCTGACCTCCCAACTACATTCAAAACATTAATATTCATCGAGTTTATAGGAATCATAATTCCTAATAGCGATAGCATTTGTAATAACTCCACCGATGGTAGCCATTGCGCTCCAATAAGAGTAATAATCATTGCTTTTGCAATTGCTGCCATGCCTAACATTAATATTGAAATTATATAAAATGTATTCGTAAACATATCTCGAAACACCTTTTTCATTTGTTTTTTATCATCTTGCAGGGTAGCTAATACTGGATATCCAACAGAAGTTACTATCCCAGAAATATTAGAACTTGGCAAATTTTTGAACATTTCGGCACGTGTAAAATAGCCTAAATCCTGTGTTGTAAAATATTTGGCAATTAAAAGATAGTTTATATTTTGAAGAAACGTTCCAATTAAACCACTCAATAATAGTTTTGATCCAAAACTGAAAAGCTCCTTGAAAGACTTTTTGCGGAACACAAAATCGGGTTTCCATTTATTTGTAGCCCATAAAAGAATGGCAACGAACGTGCTATACGATAAGGTTTTGAAAACTAAGCTCCAAACCCCAAAACCAGTATAAGATAAAATAACAGCAATAATTCCAGACAAAATTGAACTTAAAATTGAAATTTTTGACTGCAATTTAAAATCAATTCGTTTTGTAAGTTTTGCTTGCTGAATAATTGAAAGTGAATTTATTATCAATCCAAATCCTAATACTTGAATTAATGGTTTTAGTTCAATATTTTTAAAAAATGTACTTATTGCCTCTGCAGAAAAGTATAAAATAGAAAAAAACAATAAACTAACACCTAAATTAAAAAAAAATGCAGTTGAATAATCCTTTTGTGAGCAGTTTTGCTTTCTTATTATAGCTTGGCTAAAACCACTATTTACAAACACTTGAGATAAAGAAATCACAACTGTTATCGTACCTATCAATCCAAATTCGGTCGGTGACAAAAGTCTAGCAAGAATAATTCCTATAATAAATTCAATTCCTAATGCTGCGAAATTCCCTGTTGAATTCCAAATAACACCACTTATCGCTTTGTCCTTTAAAGTCATTCTGATTTTTTTATTTCAAATTCTCCCAATACCACTTCACCGCTTCTTTCAATCCCTCTTTAAAAGTAAAAGCCGGTTCGTAACCCAATAAGTTGCGGGCTTTGTCGATGCTTGCTAATGAATTGAGAATATAATTATTGTTATTTAAGTATTTTATTTCTGATTTTTAAAGAAATATAGTTAAGCAAAAATGCAGATAAAATAATTAAAAATATGGCAAAGAAAAATTTTAGTTGATAATCAAGTCGTATCATTAATTTTATAATTATAAACTGTACAATATAAATTTCTAATGTTAAGTTTGATATAAATTGAATAATTCTCGAATAAAAATCAGAAATTTTCAATGCAAATTTATTAGTAATCTTTAAGCTATACCAACAAATTGAAAATAATGGAATTGGAATAAGAAACTGAAATACATATAATTGATTTGAAATAATAAATTGTTTAAAACCATAATAAATAATTATCGAAATGATTAATACTAAAAACTCTTTAACTTTAAATGAAGTTGGATTCAACTCATTCTTATTATTGGCATATAAAGCCCCAAAAAGCATCAATAAAAAATAATAATTCCAATGCAGTTTTGTTGGATTATTAGTCAGTTCAATTATCCATTCATTATGCTTATCAAAATAAAATATTATTAAATATAAAATTACTATTATAAAGAATGGAATCCACAGTCTGTTTCCTAAATACTTTAAAATAAAAAAATAAAGAAGATAAAATAATAAAATAGCTTGAATAAACCAGTAATTTGGTATTACAAAATAAATAATTGAAAATGACTCGCCAACAATAATTCTAAATATTAAGAAAATCCAAAAAGGAATTAGTATACGTAAAAACCTTTTTGTAATCCATTGAGCAAAATGTTCTTTATTACTAAAAAACAAAGTATATCCCGAAATAAAAAAAAATAAGGAATTTCCGATTGTGCCTCCAGTGGCAAAAATTTGAAAACTAATTGGATATAAATTCCCAAAATGTGAATTAGTTATCAGAATTGTTGCGAAGAACTTCAGTAGAGTTATACCATTCATTATCAATTATTTTATTGAAAATATTCCATTTATTCTATTTCAAATTCTCCCAGTACCACTTCACCGCTTCTTTCAATCCCGATTTAAACGTAAAAGCCGGTTCGTAACCCAATAAGTTGCGGGCTTTATCGATACTGGCAAGCGAATGGGGTATATCCCCAAGGCGGTTAGGACCGTGTATCACTTCTAAATTCTTTATTTCGGGATCGTAATCGCTCAAAAATTCTTTGAGGTAATCTACTAACTGATTGAGCGTTGTACGCTCCGAACAGGCAGTGTTGAAAATTTGATTTAAGGCTGCTGTGTTATTGGTTTCTAACGCCAAAAAGTTCATGCGTACCACATTATCAACGTAGGTATAATCGCGCGAAAATTCGCCATCGCCATTTATCGTAATGGCTTCGTGAGCAATGAGTTTTTTTACGAACAAGGGTATAACGGCTGCATAAGCTCCAAAAGGATCTTGTCGGCGGCCATACACATTAAAATAGCGCAAACCAATACATTCCATGCCGTAGGTTTTGGCAAATACGTCGGCATAAAGCTCGTTAACCAGCTTTGTAACAGCATAAGGCGAAAGTGGTTTTCCTATCACATCTTCCACTTTAGGCAATGCTTTATTATCGCCATAAGTAGAAGAACTGGCAGCATATACAAAGCGTTTAATACCGGCATCGCGCGCTGCAACTAACATATTTAAAAATCCAGAAATGTTGGTGTCATTGGTTGCAATAGGATCGTTAATAGAACGTGGTACAGAGCCCAGAGCGGCTTCGTGAAGCACATAATCAACGTTCTGAACTGCTCGTTGACAGTGTTCCAAAATACGAATATCACCTTCGATAAACTTAAAAGACTGTGGATATTTTACATAAAACGGAGCAATATTCATTGGATTACCGGTTGCAAAATTATCCAAACAAGTTACATTGTCGCCTCTATTTAGAAGCGCTTCGCAGAGATTTGAACCAATAAAACCGGCACCGCCCGTTACAAGTATGTTCATAAGATAGCTATTAGAGTAAAGAACAAAGATCAAAGAATCAAGAACTAAAAACCAAGAAAGATAGAATACCACAAAAGGCCCATTATTAAGAAAAAAATTTATAACTATTTTTCCTAATTGTGGTTTGCAGTTTTCATTTTTTTTCTACTTTTTTAATTTTACAAATATACGCCAACTTTACAAGTCAAAATGTAACACAATATTGAAAAATGATGTAGCAAATAAAAATAATTTTTGTAGCAAATATTGTTACAAAAGTAAAAATTCTTTATTGATAAAAACACAAATAAATAACATTTAATCAATTACTTATATATTTTCATAGCATTAAAACAAAGTTCAATTTTGTAAATGATTCGATTTTCGAATCCAATTTTGTAGCATACCAATCAATATTTATAAATACAATCATTTAATTTTTTAGGATGAATGTAGAATGAGTTTTTTTAATTTACATTACAAAAGCATAATTCAAAATTCCAAGTGTATGCAATGCGATAATACTTTGATTGTTAGTTATATGTGATTTATATGTAATTTCTATGTGATATAAATATACTTTTTTATTTTTCTGAATTCATAAAATTAGCTGGAGCTGGATTTTTGCGACCTTTGAAAATATAAAAATCGTATTTGTAACCGATATTAAAAGCAAGCAAATTTTGTTTAAACACCATGTTATTAGCTTCGTAGAGTAAACTATGACTCGCAAATCCAACTTGAATAGTTGATCTTCTAAGAAAAACATCAAGAGATAATGCAGATTTCAATCCCAATTTGTTGTGCAACGACGAAAAATGAATTGCGTTGTTCAAGTTCCAAAGCTCGAACATTTCGTAGTACGAAGCACCCGCTAATGGCACAAACATACAGCCCAAAATGGATGTTTCAATCTCATAATTCAAGCGTACGGGCTGGCGAAAAATATTAAAATCGTAACGCGCTTTTCCTGCTAAATTTAAATTAACAGCCAAGTCCACATTCACTGGATTATTCACATTGCGCGAAAGCGATTTTACACCAAGTTGTGCATCTGTGGTGGCTCCGGCCAATATTTGCCAATTTTTCAGTGGTCGATAATGATAAAATGCACCCCAACTGTAAGCGCCATCCATATAAGTCATGGCAGCGGTGTTGGCTGGATTGAACCCTAAACCCAACAAAGCATTCCACTTTCCTTGCATCGAGAATTTAGCATTTTCGGGATTAAAAAACTTATGTTCAGCATGTTCGTAACTTACTCCCAAACCACTGTATGTAAAAGGCGAAAGATACGGATCTAAAATATCAAGAAAAGAAATAGATGCGTTTTCGGTAGCCGAAACAAGGCTATATTTCTTATCCTCTGAGGTTTGCGAAAATAAATTTGCAACAAAAAACAAAACTATAAATGTGGAAAACCATTTTCTAATCATGTAAGTACATTTTTTCAGTTGCAAATGTAGTCAAAAAAATTCTGAATTTGGAGTTGTAGTTACATAAGTACAACAAAAAAGAGTAACTTTGTAATTCAAAAATGAATTAAAACAACAAATGCAAGCCTCTATAATCATTCCAACATACAACCGTTCCGATGTAATTTTACGCTCGCTGGCAACTTGGGCTGCTCAAATTTTACCTACCACCGAATTTGAAGTGATAGTAGTTGATAATAATTCAACCGACAATTCGGCGCAGCTTATTCAGGATTTTATTACCGATAAGCTCAACTTTCGATATTTGTTAGAAACACATAAGGGCTCCACCAATGCTCGCCATAGTGGAGCAAGGATAGCCAAAAGCGATATTTTGATTTTTTGCGACGACGATGGGTTATTTAATCCCGAATGTGTGCAGGAAGTGCTAAATGTATATGCAGCCAACAAAGAGGTAGATGCCGTAGCTGGAAAAATTGAAATTCAATGGGATGCACCCGCGCCCATTTGGATAGAACCCTATCTGTTTATGCTGGGCCGATTAAATTATGGTAACGAAGTAATTTATCGCCATGATATTTATCTTAACCCATCTTGCAGCTTTCCACTCTAAAAGGTTAAATTACAATTAAAAATGAAGTTATAATATGAGATATTCTACTATTATTAGTAGATTTTAGTTGAATCAATTATGTAACTAGTTGAATTTCAGAACTGGCATATTTTTCAAG
>CAMDNO010000046.1 GCA_945902955.1 Porphyromonas cangingivalis | reverse complement strand
GATGATGCTTTTTATTTTGGAAATCCGGCAAAAAGTGTAGAAGAACAATTTAAATAATCAGAGTTATGGCATTTCAAGAGTTTAAAACCGTACAAATTGATGGTATTGCAGCGTGTGTACCTGCAAATGTAGAAGAAAATGCAACGTTGGATTTGTTTGCAAATACAGAAGAGTATGATAAATTTGTTGCTACCACCGGCATTGAGCGAAGGCGCGTTGTTACAGAGGGTGTTTGTGCTTCCGATTTATGCTTGGCAGCTGCCGAAAAGCTGATAAACGAGCTAAACTGGGATAAAAACGAGATTGATTGTCTTATTTTTGTTTCGCAAACTCCTGATTATAAGCTTCCAGCTACATCTTGCGTGTTGCACGGAAAATTAGAATTATCAAAAAATTGTATGACCTTCGATATTTCGATGGGATGTTCGGGATGGGTTTATGGTGTGTCAACAATGGCATCAATTCTTAGTTCTGGCAATATCAAAAAAGGCTTGTTGCTTGTGGGCGATACAGTTACGCGTACCAAATCGCCACTCGATAAATCAACTTATCCGCTTTTTGGCGATGCAGGCACTGCCACAGCATTGTCATACAACGAAAATGCAGCTCCACTTCAAATTGCCTTATTTACCGATGGAACAAACTACGATACCATAATGATTGAAGATGGTGGCTATCGAAATCCGGTTACTGAAAAATCGTTCGAATATGTTGATTACGGAAATGGTATTGTTCGAAATAAATTACAAAGTGTTTTGGATGGTTCGTCGGTGTTTACTTTTGGAATATCTAAAGCTCCTCAGTCTGTTAATAATTTAATTGAACATTTCGGAATTGATAAAGATGCTGTTGATTACTTTGTTTTCCATCAAGCCAATATGCTTATGAATGAGAAAATTAGAACAAAACTTAAACTCCCGGAAGAAAAAGTGCCCTATATTTTAAAGGATTTTGGAAATACTTCATCTACTTCCATACCATTAACTTTGGTAAATAATTTAGGTAACGAGCTTAATATTAAGGAACTGAAAATTATTGCCTGCGCTTTTGGTGTTGGCTTGTCGTGGGGTGCACTATGTACTAATTTGAATAATTTGGTTTGCTGCGAACTGATCGAAATATAACATAAGAAATTTATTTTAAAAATTAAATTATTATTTATTTAAATTAATATAAAAGATCTGCTTTAATTGATAAAATAAATTAATATCATGTTCTATATAATTTATATTTCAGCTTATAGTAATATAGATATTTACATCATTTAGCTATTCTATTTATTTTTTTATCTGTAATAATTTATACTACAAATAAAATCATATATTAACTAAAACCTTTCAATTATTATGTATTAGAAGACTTCTAATTCTCAAATAAATTTTAATAAAAGCAGCATTATCTTTTTTAAGGTAATGCTGTTTTTAGTTTTGCTATGTAATAGTTTTAGCTACAAAAAATCAAATAATTATGTCAAAATTCATTTTATTTGTAGTAGTCTAAATCTGTTTCATTTGCCACATATTCAGCTGTTTAGATTGTTTTTCGTGTTTTGTTTTTATAAATATCCATACTATATTTGGACTTTATTTTCGAAGAAAAAAGACAAAGAAGTAGTATTTATTAAATATTTTAGTTTATGAAAACAACAAAATCAGTACTTATTATTTTAACTTTACTTATTGCTATCGTAGCTAATAGTCAGAATTGCACTGTGAATGCAGGTATCGACCAAACGGTATGTACAAGTTCTGTAACTTTGGTAGGTGTTCAGCCCGAAAACAGAGCAACTACTTGGACTCAGATTTATGGACCAACTGCCACAATTTCAAGCGCAAGTTCTAAGACTACAACGGTAACGGGCTTAGTTGGCGGTAACACTTATAAATTTATGCTATCGTCGGTTTGTAGTGATGGATTAACCGCCAAGGACTCTGTTACAATAATATCACAAATTTTTCCAACAGCAAATGCAGGTTCAAATTTTACACTTTGTACAGGAACTGTTGCATTAGCAGCAAGCCCACTTCAATCAGGTGAATCAGGATTGTGGACAATTGTTTCAGGTAGTGGAGGCTTGAGTTTTAGTAATGCCGCTTCTCCAACTTCAAATATTACTTTGGTAACCGGCACATCAAATTCAGGAACTGCTGTATTGCGCTGGACAGTCACAAAATCAGGAAGTGGATGTACTGCTTATAGCGAAATTACAATTACAAAAATTGCCGTAAATACATCTTTGACTGCAGGAACTGATAAAACAGGTGTAATAAATGCTATTTCAAATTGCTATTCTTCCACTGCTACTTCAGGTCAAATGAATGCAAGTTATGCTGGTGGTGGTACTTATGGTCGCTGGACAGTAGTTTCGGGACCAAACACACCCACTATAACAAGCCCTAATCTACATAATACAACTGTAAGTAACTTAATAGAAGGGTTTTATATACTACGCTGGACTGTAACTACTCCGTGTGTTTCAGGGTCGGATGATGTGGTATTAGAAGTAAAAGCTGCAGTAGGTAGTGTTTCTGCTGCTTCAGCTACAATAGTTGGAGCACCTAATTCACCATACAGAACTAATACATATTGTGAGATACCGCAGTCGGTTACATTAGCTGGTAGTGCTTACAATACAGCAACTGAAACAGTTTCTTGGTCAAAAATATCAGGTGTGGGAACTATTGATACACCTACTCAAAGAAATACTTCTGTTAGCGGTTTTAATGGAACAACTTCAACATTTAGATACACAATTACAAATATTGCAACTGGTTGTTCTCTTGCAAGTTCAACAATCACATTATATTTCGAAGCTTCACAATCCTTATCTATTTCAACTGCAAGCCCATTAGTATTGGCTTGTAATGCCACAACTGCCACTATAAATATTGCTCAAACCGGCGCTACTGTGCCTCAATGGGTAGTGGCGAGTGCTCCTGCCGGATATACTCCTGCTGCTTTTGCTGATATTTCGGGAAATTCTTTTACAATTTCAAATCTTACAATAGCAGGTACTTATGTTGTTCGGGTTAAAAAAACGGTTGGTAGTTGTACAACTATTTATGATGACATAAATGTGGTTGTATCAAAATCACCTTCGGCTTCAAATGCTGGATCCGATCCATCTTTAGCTTGTAATGCAACATCAGCTACATTAATAGGAAATACACCCACATTGGGAACTGGAAAATGGACTCAACTTACTGGACCTAATACCGCTACTATTGTTTCGCCTACAACAGCACAAACAAATGTTACAGGATTGATTGGTGGTTTGTACGAATTTAGGTGGACTATTTCGAACGGACCAGTTTGCCCTACTACACAAGATGACGTGCGTGTGCGAGTTGCCGCAGCAGCACCTACAACTTCGAATGCAGGTGTTGATCAGTCAATTTGTAGCTCAACTCCTTTATTGTTGAATGGAAATATTTTAAGTTCTAATGAAACCGGAACATGGACTGTTAGCCCTTCGTCGGGTGTAACTTTTTCTAATCGTAATTATCCTAAAGCGGTAGTAACGGGTTTAGCAGCAAATACTGTATATACATTTACTTGGACAATAGCAAATAACTGTTCGTCATCGGCTGATAATGTTATAGTTACAACAGGTGAAATTCTTGGACCTATTGCTGCTAATGCTGGTGCTAATCAATGCTTGTCAGCTGGGACTACTTCAGTTACTTTAGCTGGAAACAATCCATCATCTGGAACAGGGTTGTGGACAAAAGTGACTGGTGGAGATGTGTCAATTTCAAATTCGGGATTAAATACAACAACTGTTACAGGATTAACAGATGGTACTTACACATTCGAATGGGCTATCTCGCGCAATGCTTGTACCATAACTCGCGATACAGTTACAATTACAGTTTCGGCTCCTGTAACTACTGCTAATGCAGGATCAGATCAATTAACAATATGTGGTAGTTCAACTACATTAGCTGCTAATACACCTAGTGCGGGTAGTGGTATTTGGACTCAAGTTGGTGGTTTAGGAGGAGCAGTTATTACTGAACCTACAAACCCAACAACTACCATTACAAATATGAGTGATGGTCAATACACATTCCGTTGGACAATCTCAAACAATGCTTGTTCCTCAAGTTCGGATGATGTTATTATTTTTGCATCAACGCCACCAACTACTCCTTTAGCTGGAGATGATAAAACAGTTTGTGGCTTAGCTCAAGTTACTATGACTGCAAATGCAATTGCAAATGGTACTGGATATTGGAATGTCGTAAGTGGTCCAAGTGTGCCGGTAATTACTACTAACTCATTGGCTACAACAACGGTTACGAGTTTAATAACAGGCGTTTACAAATTTACCTGGAATAGCAGAAATGGACTTTGTACGCCATTGTCCGACGAAGTTATTGTAACTGTTGTACCAGCAGCAAGTGCAGGAACAAATCAAACTTTATGTGGGATAACAGCCACTTCTTTAACCGGAAATGCAAATACACTAGGTGTTTGGACAATTGTATCACCAGCACAAACAACCGAAGTTATCACTGCAACAGGCGAAAATACAGCCAGCGTTACCAATTTGATTCCTGGTACCTTGTATACTTTTAAATATACTTTGTCGGCAGCTGATGCTTGTGCTTTATCCAAAGAAGCAACTGTTACTGTTGATGTAAAAGCGAATGCTACAGCAGCTAATGCAGGAAGTGATGATAGTGTGTGTATAACTAATACTACTACCACATTAAATTTGGCTGGAAATCAAGCGAGTGTAGGCACCGGAACATGGACAGGGTCGACAGGGTCTGGTACAATTACAACTCCTTCAGCTTATAATACTACAGTAACAAATGTTCCTCCGGGAATTCATACTTATACCTGGACAATTTCGAATGGAACTTGTTCTAATATTGACCAAGTTGTTTATCGAGTGTCGCGCATTGTAACTCGTTCAGCAGGAAACGACCAAACTATTTGTGGAACAACAGCAACAATGACTGCTGAAGCACCTACATCGGGTGTTGGAACATGGTGGCAACAAAGTGGACCAAATAAAGCTACTTTTGCATCTGAAATTAGCAACACATCCTTAGTTTCTGGTTTGCAAAATGGTACTTATGTGTTTCGTTGGAGCATAAAAGATGGTTCATGTGATAGTATATATGATGATATGACTTTGTATGTAAATGCAGCGCCAACAACACCTAATGCTGGTGAAGATCAAACTCTTTGTAATGCTACAACAACTACATTAACTGCTAATGAAATTACTATTGGCGAAGGAACTTGGACTAAAGTGAGTGGTCCAACATATTCAATATCAAATAATAAACTTGGTGGCGCCACTTTAACAAATTTATTGCCTGGTGAATACGTATTTCGTTGGACTGCCTCAAATGGAACTTGTTCTGAATTGTATGATGATGTTACAATTGTCAATAACGAAGCTCCATCAACTGCTGCGGCAGGTTCAGATATACGCATTTGTTTATATACACCTTTTAACCTAGCGGCAAATACGCCTTCGGTAGGTACAGGGTCTTGGTCGCAAGTTTCGGGAACTTCTACGGTGAATTTTACAAACTCAGCTTCGTCAACTACAACTATTACTGGAGCTGTTGTAGGTAGCTACACATTCAGATGGACAATTTCGAGTGCTAACTGTACAGCAAGTACGGATGATGTTAATTTGATAATCGATGCCAATGTTACTGAACCAAATGCGGGAGATGACATAAATTCAACTACTACATTTGTTACTATGGCTGCAAATACTATAACTTCAGGAAATGGTGAGTGGTCGAAAATTAGTGGACCAATTGGTGCCTCAATTACAAACGTAAACTCACCAACAACTACAATAACTGGGTTAATTCAAGGTACTTATGTCTATCGCTGGACAGCTACAAATGGAACTTGTACGAGCTACGATGAAGTAACTATCAATAAATCGGATTTACAAACTTATAACATCAATCCAAGTCCAACATTTACAACTTGTAATATCAGTTGGTCGAATGGTAGTAAAGCATCGCGTGTTGTTTTTATGAAAGAAGGAACTGGAAGCATTACAAATCCTGTGAATTCGACATCGTATACGCCTTCAACTAATTGGCTGAATAAAGGAACTCAAGTAGGCGCAACAGGATATTACTGTATTTATAGCGGAACTGGAAGTTCAGTTAACCTAACTGGTTTATATCCAGGCAGAACCTATACTGTTCGAGCTTTCGAATACGATGGAAATTCTGGAAGTGAAGTCTATTTAACGAATTTAACCGGAACGTTAAATCCAACTACTTTTGTTCCTTGGCCGAGCACCACCTTCACAAATTCGTTAGGTGTTACTACTGAACAAGACTGGAATACTTCAGCTCGATGGGATCACGATACTATTCCGTCAATCACAAGGCTTCACGAAGCTGTATTGGTATATATCGATGGGAATTGTATTGTAAACAACGACGAGAACTCATACAATCTTACAATTAATGCTGTACATGGAGCGGTAACTCCAAAATTAACGATTGCTGCTGGTAGTTCTTTAAATATTACAGGAGGAGCTTTAGGTGGTCAATTTATTAATTCAGGTGGAGTAAACGCATTACTTGTAAAAGCAAGTGCAACCCAACCAACGGGAACTCTAACTTGGAAAACTGGAAATCCGACAGGTTCTGTCGAAATGTATTCCAAAGCAAGTTGGGACTTGTCCAAACCAGTAAATAATAAATATAAATGGCAGTTTATGGGAATACCTGTAAAATCGACAGTTTATAACACCACATTTAGTAATTGCTATTTACGCGAGTGGGACGAAACAGTAACGCTTTACGAAGATGTTTGGGCACGTCGAAACGATGGAACATCCTTGCAGAAAGGATCAGGTAGTGCTTTGACAAACAACAAAGGATACGAATTGGTACAACAATATCCCAAAATTTACACCTTCAAAGGTACTTTACAACACGATGATTTTGTTCAATCTCTATCTTATACCCCTACGGCTTACTTCAAAGGTCAACATGTGTTTGGAAATCCATTTACTGCAGCTATTGATATACGTTCGATTGAGTTTGGCGCTAACACCGAGCATACAGTATATCAATACAATTGTGGGACGTATATGGATTGGATTGATAATCATGGTGAGAATATTGGAATTGATGGCACTGAATTAACACCTGCACGCTATGCAGTAGCTACGAAACAAACAGCCGGAGTGCTTGGTATTTTGCGACAAGTACCATCCATGCAAGGTTTCCTTGTTAAGGCAACAAATGAAGCAGGAGGTTCAATAACAATTCCATATCCTACGGTAATGAAAAATTCAATTCATCAACGTGCAAAACAAGATATAAATGCAGATATTGTGGCTACTCGCATAGATGTAAAAGGTGCTAATTTCTCGGATAAAATGTGGATATTTGTTGATGCTACTTGTACTCCTGGATTTGATAATGGTTGGGATGGGGTGAAGTTACCAGGTGACGAAGCTGTAACTCAAATTTATGGCATTGAAAGCGATGGAGCTGAATATCAAATAAATGCCGTAAATGATATAAATGAGTCAATCATTGGTTTTAAACCAGGAAATGATAAAGATTTTACAATCAAATTTACACATGAAAACATTCATAAATTATATAGTAAATTGTATTTGGTTGATATGTTAGAAAATAAAACGGTTGATGTTACTGCTGATGGTTCGTTTTATACGTTTTCAGCAAAAAGTGGCGATCCTATAAAACGATTTAAAATTACAACTTCAACTACGGGAATTGAACATGTAGATTTTGATAATAATATAGATGTTTTTGTTCGACAAAATGTAGTTTGTATTAATAATCGTAACTCGTCGAATGCACAAATTGGACTTTATGATGAAATAGGACGTTGTATTTCAAATATTATTTCTTTGCCTAATAGTCAAACAGAGATGCCAATAGAATTAGCAAAAGGGGTTTATATTATCAAAATTAGAATTGATACTTCTAATTTCAGTAAAAGAATTATTATGAATTAATCTGTGCTGTTTATAAAACGGAAAAGAGGCTGTAACAATTGTTTACAGCCTCTTTTTCTCATCAATACGTACGTTCATGAATTAAAATTACAGAAACTACATTTTAGTCTTGCATATTTTTCTTTTTCCATAAATTCAAATCCTGAAACCAGAAATGATAAAGTAGTAAAGACGCAAATGCAACCAAATACATAAAATAAGTTATTGTATCGTGGATGGTAGTTGTATCTACTCGTGATGCTTTAGACACATTCTGTAAATAAACTAATGTCATTGCTAAACGGAAGGAGTTCATCAAACTAAAGAATGCCGTAAATAGAGCTAAAAAAACAAGCTTGTTCAGCCAGTTTGCTCTTATCACAAAAACAAAAATGTAAATAATTGCTATAACACTTAATCCTAAGCATGGATATTCCAATTGTATGGTGTATCGGTTTAAAATAAGGTATTTAGTACTAATACTAGCGTAATACCCAAGTTGATGAAGTATAAACTGCGATCCTTTTAGCGTGAAGGAAACGATATAATTTAAACTTTCAACATTCAAATAAGTTAGAAAAACCCTTGGTAGTGGTGGAATAAGAATTAAAAAAATAACTACTTTATGTAATGGTACATTTATGATGGGTTTAAATAGACTTTCAATTTTTTTATACTGTATATAAAGCATTTCGTTTTTTTTAATAATAAAAAGCAACGAAAAAACCATGGGTAAATAAATAAGTGGATCTAAAAATAGAGGTAAAACGCCGTGAACTTGTCCTTTGAAAAGTAAAAAAATAGTGGTGATACTTGCAGCTCTAAGTGCCAAAAATAGAATTGTGAAAATGCACAAGCCAATTATCGAGAGGTAATTTTTGAGCGGAACTAAAAAGAATAGAAAGAGAATTATAAAATAGTAACCGTAAGCGCCTACGGGCAAAACTAAACTTTGATATTTATCTAAAAAATGCACACTTCCAATAGCGCTATCAAATTGAACAGAATACCCTAAAGTAGAAGAGATAGCAACTACTACTTTTCCTGTAAAAATAGCAAATGCTGAAATGAAATAAGATTTTTCGACTAAGGGAAATAAAAAAACAGAGGCAAGTAAACTAATTGTAATCACAAATAAGAATAGTATCAGGTGTTGATTATTCTTACTCCACAATCTCCAAATCGAGGGCATTTTCATTCGTGTTTTAATTTTAAAAAAAAGATATTAATCGGTTAAAACTTTAACCGATTAATATCAAATTTATGAAAGAAATTAAGACTATTACTTTTTGTCTTTTTTCTTTTTTAGTAGCATTGACCCTAAGCCACCCAAGGCCAATATTGCCATTAGAATTCCACCATCAATTGGAACTGGAATAGTTGGATCCATACCAGGATGCGTACCACCTTGTGCAGATACAAAATTTACTATTAGCAATCCTACAAACACAAACGCTATTTTAAGTGTCATGTTATTATACTTGTTTATTTTAGTTGTTTTCATATTTGTTATTTTATTTGATAATTATGCGTTGTGCTGTTTCGATTGAACCTACTGATAAACGTGCTATGTAAATGCCTTTTTGTAGATTTGTATCCAAAGTGCTTATTGCATTGCCAGCAAATTTGAATTGTGATTGCAATTTGCCTGCAAAGTCAAATAGTTGAAGATTTCCTATTTCAGCTAATTTACAGTCAATTATCAATTTATTGCCCTGATTAAAAATGATTAAATTATCATTTTTACTTTCGATAATTGATGTTGTCATGCCAGTGTTAGCAATTATTTTGAATCTTTTTGCAGGGTCGGAAGCAGTTGATGTAAAGCTATATTCCGAACCAGCGGCTGTAATGTCAACTGTTTGGTTTGCAACTATATCGAATAAATAAAGTTTTGTATACTTTGTGTCTAAATTTTGATGATTAAACACCAATTTGAATGAGGTATCTGTACCAGGTAAAAATCCTAAGTATGTTTCATTCAAGTTCTTAACAGCTTGAATCTGATATGGTTCGTTATCTTGTATTCCATAAAGTTGTGAAGCTAATGCTGAACCTAACATTTTTTTACCATCGTAACCATTATCGAATGAAGGAGAACAATTTTCGTCGTCCAATATCCACATGCGGTCAGAGTAATGAGTTCCAATTACGTCAATTGTACTACCAACTTTTGAACTCGCTTTCGCTTTTTGTTTTTCGGTATTCTGAATTAAACTTGAGTATGGAAAACTTACTGAACCTCCAGCTACATCAGTCGATTTTACAATAAATCCTTGCATGGATGGAATTTGAGTTAAAACACCTGTTAATCCACCTGCTCCTTTTGTTGTTACCGTATAAGTTCCGGGACCTGTACCTGGGGTATATTGTGCATTTGCATTTAACCATTCGTTGTATGTGCCTGTATTATAGGTATAAACGGCGGCTTCTGTATTTGCTCCAAAAACCATTTCCGAAATATCCATAGCAGCAGTGTAAGGATTGCTCAATACACTTTGACCTTTAAAATAAGCTGAACTAGTATAAGGTAGCGATTGACTAAAATCAGAGTGTACCAATGTACCGGCAAAACTATACTTATGATTGCTTTGTTGAACTAATTCATAACCTAAACCAGGTGTAAGTGTAGCGCCAGAGGCTAATTGCAATATATTGCTGTTATTGTCAACTACCCAAGCATCGTAATAGCCAGTAGAGTTTTCTGCCCATTTGCGTACAAAACATCCTGAATAATTAAAATTAGCATTGTAATTTAATGTAGTTACCGGTATTCCAAAAAATTGCCATTTATATCTACTTCCTTCCGGATTTGAAGTATTCCATTCCGATTTCGAAAACATTTCGACAGTACCTTCTGCAGAACCATTGGCAAAAATCAAACTACCATTGGCTGATGCATCCGAAGCAACATCAATCGATTTTATAAGAATACCACTAGTACCGGCATTATTTGTTAATGTGCCATCCACTTGCATTTTAACATCTTTGTTGATTGTCAATTTTTTAGCTGCATTGATAGTCAGATTTGTTACATTATTAGTAGCACCTAACTCACAAATACCATTAATAATTGGGCTGTCCTCTACACTTCCATAAGTTGCATCTCCATTGGCTCCGGGTACTTCTTGTACATTCCAGCGGGCTGCTGTTTCCCAAGTGCCTGTGCCTGTGAAAATAGGAACATTTGAGAAACTTGATTCTTCTGACATTATTTGACCAGAAGCATTTATGGCATAACCTTTATAATAAATGGTTGAACCTCTAGGAACAGATATCCCTGTTCCATCAGTTGGCCAGCCATCACCTGAAATAGTATAGGTACCATGTCCATCGCTTGCGCGACCATCTGCTCCATCAATAGGTTCACTAATATAATTCCCTGAATCATCAACCGGACTTGTAGTACTCCAAATAATACCTCTTTCGATAATATCATTTACCGATGGCGTAATAGTTGCACCTAAAGTTGCTTTTACGAGCCCAATATTGATTGAAGTTGGATTTATGATTGTTTCTAATTGACATTTATGTTGGTTTTTGTCTACTTCACCTGGTAAATCTGTATTGTATAGGGTTAAACTACCCATTTTGTTGTATTCATATACTGCGAACCAAAACACTTCGGTTGTTACTGGAGTTGTGGTTACAGTTACCTGAGAGCCTGTTCCATTATAAATAATTTGTTCTCCAACTCCATTATAGTTTGTATTTCCTACAACATCATCATTAGCAGCAGGAGGAGTTGCGTCAAAATTGTTATCTCTTCTGATTTTAATAATGCGGTGAGTTCCATTACCATTCGAACAACCAATCTTTATCGAATGTGATGATACTGCAATAATTGATATACCTGTTGCTTGAGTTTGTGGTGCAGCAAATGCATTCCCTGCTATCGAAACGCCAGTTAATCCTACATTGCCAGCAAATGTTCCTGTCGAAACCTGTACCCAACGGAGGTAAACTGAACCTGCTCCATTCAGACTTGTAGGTAAAGTGAAATTATAAGTTTGGTAAGATGTAGTTAATGAAGTTGCTGAAACAGAACCTCCTCCACTAAGTGTCATGGGGGCATCTGTCCATGAAGACCCATCGGTACTCCATTGAACTTTCAATGCAGTTGGACCTGTTGAAGAAGCTTTCATTTGAAATGAACCAGATAATTGTATATAACCTGCAGCGCTAAATACTGAAGTTACATAAGCATCTGTACCTGCAGCGTTCCAACCAGTACACCAATAACCGTTAGATGCTGAAACAGAACCTGTAATTCCAGAAATAGTCATAATGCGCGATTGACCAGGCCAATTCACTGCAATACCCGAAGTTGCAGCATTTGAAGATGTTAAATTATAACCAACAACAGCTATAGCCCATCCACTCTGAGAAATAAGCCAAAAAACTACCAATATCATCGGGAGTTTCATTTTTTGCATAATTTTTTTTGTTTTCATATTTTTGTAATTTTATAGTGAATTATTTAATTTTTTAAAATAGCCTTATGACACTAATAATAATATATCCCAATGTGGTGAAAAACGAAAGTTGAGCCCAATTCACTTCTTTTGGTTCCACCACATATACCGTGTCGCCAATGTCCAAGAGTTTCGAAACTCGTTTTTCCTTATCTTTATTGAAAATATCTTTTACCAATATCTCTTCGTACGATTGGTCGGCTCGAATTACAATAATTTTCTTTGCCTTTTTAATGAATTTTATTCCACCCGCTCGGCTTATAGCATCCATCACGCTAATTTTCTCGAAAATGGGTATCTGCCCGGGCTTATTCACATAGCCAATTACATTAACTATTTGGCTTGGTAGTGCATAAATAAACACTGTTACAATAGGGTTTAGAACAAATTTACTAACATTATCGGTTACCAATTTTGTAAACGATTTAACCGACATACCCGAAGCTTGTATGCTTCCTAGACCCGGAAACTGAATAAAACCATCAGGTAATACTATTATTCGCTCTAAACTGAACTCAGGATGCCCCATGACGGCTATGGTGAGCACATCGCCTTTTTTAATTATATAATCCGATTCTTGTGCGCTTACCATGTTTAGCCCAAATGGTAAAATGCCCATTAAAAGGAATGTTAGTAATAGCAATTTCGTCTTTAATTTATTCATAATCTATATTTTATTCTAATAAATAACCTGATTCTTATCTTGTCGTTTCTCTAAGTATGTTCTAATTTCACGCTTTCGTAACATTTCGAACGAAGGTAAATCGGGATAAAAGAATAACTTCGAACCTTCAGCACTGTAATATCCCGGCACATTTCCGTACGAAAAACTTGGCGTACTCAAAATATCTTTGTAAAGCAGGTTTAATAATTCAACTTTCATATCAGTTCTAAAAACATTTTTAAAATTCTCAATCACATAAAGTTGATCGGTTGCTGATAGTTCTTTAAATGATTGACGCATACCCTCTAACACATGTCTTTGTCGTTGATTACGCATTTCGTAAGTCATTTCCATCGTTCGGGGGTCCATTACAAAATTATCTTGCCGTACCAAATCTTTTTTCTTTTCACTTTTTACGGTCATCTTTATGTTTCGCCAATCCAAAAATCGAATGTATTCCCACGAGTAAAAGCCATCAATTCGGTTTTTTCCTGCTGTCAAATTATATTCGTCGGCATAAGGTTTATCAAGATTTATATCAACTCCTCCTAACAAATCTATTAAATCGATAAAATTAAAACGATCCTGAATTAAATAATAATCAATTTTTTGTTTCAACGAATGTTCCAATATGCGCATTGTTGGATAAATATCGACCGTAAAAAACAAATCAATCAAACGATATTCGGTATTCAAAAACAAAGCGCTATGCGGAATATGTACAAAGTTTATTCGGTGAAATTCGGGATAGTAACTAATAAGCACATATACCGCCGGAATTCCAACATATAAAATTGTATAACATTCAATGTCTTTTTGTTGTGCCTCTGCTACAACTTCTTTGCTTAAATCTCTGTAAGATAACTTAATAGATTGATTCAGTTCTCTGATAAATTCGCTTCGTTGTTTGTAACCCGATGCTCCTTGGCAGGGAATATGATACACCGAATCGTTCAATACTATTTTGTCTAAATTTACATGTAATGCATCTGCATTTATCGAAAAACCCTTCGATAATCGAATCAACATTCCCAAATCTGATCCTTCGCGCATGGTGTAAACAGCTCTCTGATTTACACATCCGCAGGATGCAACGCGTATTAATCTGTATTCGGTCGTTTTTTTATTTAACAAAAAATAAAGTAATATCCCTAAAAGCAACAAGATTAAAAGAATTATCCAAAACCACATTTTGCGCTTTGCATAAATACTACGTTTATGTTTTTGATGCGTGCTCATGTTTCAACAAACAGATTTGTTTTTAATTTACAGATTTACTGAACTATTTTATTGTCAATCACATTGCTAACTGTTTGTCCTGATTTCGATTTTGAGTTTTGTGAAAATAAACTCGATTTCCAAAAATAGCCTAACATTAATACAGATAATATTGCGAAAATAATAATAAAAAGAATAGACCTGCGAGGACGTTTCTTTTTAAGATTTAAATTGTTAGCATCATCATTCGCATTTTCGTAATAACTATTTGAAGTATAGCCATAATCGCCATAACCTTTTCCTTGTTTCTCGTCGAAATCGTTCAAAATAGTCGTAATATGCTTCGAACTAAATACATTTAGTACCTTAAATAAGCGGTTGAGCATACTGCGTGTAGTACGACGTAAACGTACAATTACAAAAATGCCGTCGATATATTCGAAGAAATCAACTATATCCGGGATATAAATAGCTGCTGGTGTGTCAAAAATCACCATGTCGTAATTTTCGCGAGCCCAAGCTATAAATTCTACCAATCGTTTGTTGTTATAATACATTTCTTTTTGCCCTTCGGAGTTACCGGCATTCACAAAATGTAAAGTTTCAATTTCGGTTGGACGGATAATATTTTCCAAAGTGCATTCGTCCATTAAATAGTTACTCAATCCTGTTTCGAATTCGGGCTCCACTTTATTGCTTAACTTTGGCGAGAAAAAGTCCATATCAACCAACAATACTTTTTGCGTTTTGTTGGCAACGGCAGCAGCCAACTTCATACTAACGAGCGACTTACCATCCAAGCGGTCGGGGCTCGAAATTACAAATGTTTTAAGCTCTTTCAGCTTTTGTATTTGGCGTAGGTGGATAATAAGGTTACTCATATCACTTACCGACCGGTATTTAGCACCCGTAATTGGGTTTGTCGAAACCAACCCATTTTCACTTTCGGAATAATGTTTCACTACCCCAAGCAATGGAGCTGAATAGAATCGTTCGTAGTCGTCGATTAGCATAATGCGATCGTCCAACATGTCGTAAATAAATACAATAAGCGATGCCAAAAGCAAACCAAGCAACAATGCTAAAATGAGATAAAACAATAAGCCTTTGTTCGCTATAAAAACAGAACTTGGGTCGTCGACAAAAACAAAACGACTAAGGCTCCCCTGCGAGGTCGATTGCGATTCAATAAGCTTGTCATTCAGTTGGTTAATCGTTAAACTAACTAATTCTCTATTGCGTAAAGTTTGTTGTTGTTCTTCGTTGATAGAACCCGGTAAGGTTTTGCGTTCTAATTCAGCAATAATTTGTTCGAGCGATTTTACTTTTGTCTCTTCAGATACTTCCTGTATTTTATAATCCATAAGCTTACTTACAAGTTGGCTTTTTATTGGATTTTGAATCAGGCTTCTAATTTCCATACGCTGTTGCAAGGTGTCGCGAATCATAGTGCTTATCTGCTCTATATTACGGCGTAACTGCTTTACTTCAGGATGGTCTTCTTTGTTGCGTGTGAGCGAACGAGCTAAATCCACTTCGAGGTTCATTAATTGCACTTTTAATGGCTCAGAAAATGCCGACTCATTAATAATAGTCCCGTCTAAGTTTTTCAACTCATTTTCGGTACGAACTCGTGCAGCAATAATGGATGCTAAATTGACGCGAGCATTGAGCAAATCGGCTCTAAACTGGTCTAAAGTAGAACTAATTTTGTCGAAATCAATTATCTCGGTACCTTTAGAAGCGCCCGAATGCATAATTGATATATCAATCTGATTCAACTTTTGGTTGTTCTGGTTTATCTGACCACGTAAATAAAATATCAAACGTTCGGAGTTAGTAATTTGATTTAGTAACAACAATTCGTTTAAAGCTTTTACATAAGCTCGAATTAAAATAGGTATATGTTCGTTATCTTTCGACGAAATACTTACCAAATAAACAGGTATGCGGTCTTCTTTACGTTTGTCGATAATTCCAACAAACATCATTGACTTTAATTGCGACACCGAATAGCTCAATCCTGAATTTTTAATTGTGGCTTTTAAAACCTCATTCGATTTCATTGCCGTTAGCCAATAATTCTTATCGAAATCCGATTTTACAACTGGCGCATTGTCCATACTCATGTATTCGCGCATGGTTTCGTTGTAAAACACTTCGTAGTTCGACTGGTAAACTTTTGGTTGTTTAAGTGCATAAAGCAATACTAAAAGTACAACAGCCACAAATACAGATATAAATATCCACTTGTGAATAAGCACAATTCTAAAAAATCGCGTAACAAAGCCATTCAAATCCTGTTGGTTTTTATGATAGTCGCCATAAGGATTTTTGTCATTTATTTCGTTTCTTTCGTCGCTATTTGTTTGATTGTTATTCATTTTCTTACTTTTCAGATAGTTTTCTATTCAAATTTACAGGTAACTCCTCTTTTAATTTTTTCAGCTATTTTTGTTTCGTAAATTATAGAGAACACTTTGCGCTTTTTCAATCTTAATTGGTCGATAGCGTAAATCTTTGCTTTTAATACGTGCATATTCGTTTTTCTTAATTGGTGGATAATCGGTTAAAATCAAATCCACAATAAAATAAATATCTTCAACCGTTAATCCCACTCCCGAAGGTAAACACAAGCCATTTTTAAATAAATTTTCGGAGATATTATTACCATAAAAAGGTAAGTGAGCAAATACGGGTTGTAAATGCATGGGTTTCCACAGAGGGCGGGTTTCAATATTGTTTTGTTCGAGAAGTATTCTTATATCATCGGCATTTTTACCAAATTTTCGTTCGTCAATTGTTATACATGTAAGCCAAAAGTTAGAATCAAAGTCTTCAGAAGCATTTTCCTGAACAGTAATTCCTTGCACATCGCTCAATAGTTTCGAGTATAATTTATGATTGCGGCGACGAGCATCAATAAATCCGTCCAAAGCCATCATTTGGCCGCATCCAATACCTGCACTTACATTGCTCATGCGGTAGTTGTAGCCCACTTCGTTGTGCTGATAATATACTTCGTTTTCGCGTGCCTGGGTGGCATAAAACAATGTTTTTTTTGCAGTTTCTTCCGAAGGGCAAATAAGAGCGCCGCCGCCCGAAGTGGTAATAATTTTATTGCCATTAAACGATAATGCTCCAAAATCGCCGAACGTTCCACAGCTTTTATTTTTGTATCGCGAGCCAAGCGCTTCGCAAGCATCTTCAACTACTCTTATACCATATTTTTCGGCTACAGCTACAATTTTATCTGCTTGTGCAGGCATACCATATAAATCAACAAAAAGTATAGCTTTCGGGAGTTTACCGGTAATGGCTAAGCGCGAGCAAATGGCTTCTTCTAACATTATAGGGCACATGTTCCAGCTTACATTTTCGCTATCTACAAATACGGGGGTTGCACCCAAATAGGTAATTACGTTGGCTGTGGCTGCAAAGGTAAATGTTTGGCATAGCACTTCGTCGCCGGCACTAACGCCCAATTGCAACAATGCTAAATGCAGAGCTGCGGTACCTGTATTTAATGCTACAATATTTTTGCAACTATCCGACTCGGGGGTTACAAAGTTTTTCAACCTGTCTTCGAAGTCTGTTACATTGGGTCCCAGGGGAGCTATCCAATTCGTATCAAATGCACTTTGTATAAACTGCATTTCGTATCCGCTCATTTGAGCCAAGGATAACCAAATTTTGTCTCTTTTCATAACCCGTGATTTTCTTTTTTTTTAATAAAAACTTAAATCTCAACCAACTCACTAATAAAACAGTCAGATAAATTAATGATAGCTGAAGCCCATGTCATGCCTACTCCAAACGCACTCAGGAACAATGTTTTAGGCGAATCGAGTTTGTCTTTCAACTCGCTTACTATTGTTAAAGGAACCGAAACCGACGAAGTGTTTCCAAACTTTTCTAAAGTTGATGGCAACTTATCGGCTTCCAATTTTAATTTTTTTGCCAAATACGAATTGATAAAACTATTAGCTTGATGAAAAACAAAGTAGTCAATTTTATCTATTTCAATATCAGCATATTCGAATATCCGCTTGTAATCTTTAGGTATTTCCCGAATTACGAAGTTAAATACATCGCCACCGTTCATATAACCTTGTTCTTCGCTGCGGATATTTCCATATTCATCCACCACTTTTTCAATTACCGTTTCGGCACTCGAAGGGTGGCGGTAACCTCCCGCATTCACTTTTATCAAATCTTCTCGCGAACCGTCGGAATTAAACGAAAAATAGCTTTTTCCTGCTTTATCATTGCGCTCTATTAAAGCTGCTACGCCGGCATCACCAAAAATAAACGCTGTGCGTCTGTCTTTTTTCGAATACACTTTCGAACGCGTTTCACCATCCAAAATTAAAGCTTTGCGAAAGCTTCCTGTTTGCATTAAACCATACACCACACTCAGTCCGTAAATAAATGCCGAGCAGCCAAGCGTAATGTCAAAAGCCATTGTTGTTGTCGATAATTTCAAACGTTCCTGAAGGATAATTGATGTTGCAGGCATCCGATAATCAGGCGTTTGCGAAATAAATACCAACAAATCAATTTCCGAACGGTCTATATTATTATCGGCAATTAGTTTTTCGGCAGCTGCAAAACACAAATCCGACGAACAAGTGTCGGCATCCGTAAAACGACGTTCAAAAATTCCAATTTTATCAACCACTTCTTTTACTTCCTCCGAAGTAAAAAAGTCTGTATATTCGTAATTTTTTATCACATTGCTTGGCACCGCTGCGCTCATTGCGCTTATTCCAATATTATCAAATGTAATGAGTGCCATAAAATCATCAAATTAAAGAAATTCCACCATCAACCACTATGTCGGTTCCTGTTACCCATTGCGACGCATCCGAAAGTAAGTAAATAGCCGAAAAAGCAACGTCTTCGGGTTTTCCATATCGCCCCAGCGGATAGCGTAGTTCATCTTTAGCATAATCATCGTCGCTCAACGGACTTTTTTCTGTCAATCCGGTGCGTACCATACCTGGTTGCACCGTGTTTACGCGAATTTTTTTCGAAGCCAATTCCAAAGCCAATACCTTTGCAAACGACGATAAACCACCCTTAGAAGCACTATAAATACCATCACCTATCGACGAATGAAAAGCTGCAATTGACGAAACAAATACTACCGATGCACCGGCATTGATTTTTTTTGCTTTCAAAAGATGTTTCATTAATTGTACAGGAGCTTTCAAATTAGTATTTAATACTAAATCCATGTCCATTTCTTTGACGTATTGTGTTAGCATTCGGCGATTTACGCCAGCGTTACAAATTATTCCATCGAGGGTAGGTAATACTGAAATAAGATTTTCCAAATCGGTTTTATCTGTACTGTCCGATACTATATTTTGGTGGTTTTCACCTTGCATCATACTTCTTGTTTCAATCAATGCAGTTGCATTACGTCCGGTGAAATATACCGTTGCACCCATTTGCGAGCAGGAAATAGCCATTGCACGGCCAATACCCGACGAAGCGCCTGTGATTAGCACTTTTTTATTCGCTATAGAAAATGGGTTAAACATGAGTTTGTGATTTTTTTTTGGGGGAATTAATTTACTGATTATTCTTAATAGCTTCTATTATTTCAGCATTGGTTTTGAGCTGTTTAAAATCGCGTCCTTCAATTATCACGTCAAACTCTTCGTCGATCATTGCAATTAGTGATAAAAAAACTAACGAATTCCATTCTTCGTATTCACGGAAATTATCTTCCAAATGCAATTCTCTGTCATCAATTTCAAGTACTTCCTTGAACTTCATTAAAAATTTTTCTTCCATGATACGTAATATTTAAAATTATTAGTGTGTGTGTTTCGTTGCTCTTTTTTTGATTTCAAACCACTTTATTGCTTGTTAAATTTAGTGGACAAAATCACTCTATTTTGTAGTGCTAAAATAATACTTTTATCTCAGTTTTGTACTTTATTGCATTTGTAATAAAATAGTTGATTGTGTAGTATAAAATGCTACAACGAATGGTCTAATTTGTAATATCTTATAAAGCATAATGGCAATTATATTTATTGCATTTTGATTAATTTATAGAAAAATACTGAATCTACTTTAATCAAATATCGTTGTTGTTTATTTTAAAATTCAATATATCAGTAAATTAAAAATCTATATTTTGTATGTTACATTTCAATTATTGAAATAGAATTTTAAAATTTATGATTTATAACTTCGAATTTTTATTTTAGAACATAATTTTATTCTCTTAAAAAACGCCTACAAATTAACTATTATAAAGTTAATATGGTTAAATATGTAATAATATTAATCATATCTATTGTGTGTATTAATTATAATTAACTTTATATTGTTTTCTGATTTATCTCAATCCTTGAAAAATCGGAATTTTTACTATATGATTAATAGTGTAAATTATGACATTTTAAGAACATTCATTAATATATGAATTGAAATTTTGATAATTCTATAGCCTAAATGAAATTTTTCGGAATACTTTTATTGCTCGAAAAATAAAATTTTATTCTTTGTTTAGAATAATAGTTTGTGTTGGAAATGCAAAGTTAATTCCTGCTGCTTTGAATTGATTTAAAATGTCGAAATTTACTTTCGAGGGTGTTTCCATTATATCTCCCGATTTATTTACCCAATATATAAATTTTATGTCTAACGAATAGGCCGAGAAATCAGAAAATACAGCACTTAGTTCTTTTGTATCCACATCTTTGTGGATTTCGGGTATGTTTTTTAAAATTTCAATCGCTTCTTGCATTTTTTCCGGTGTTGTAGTGTAGGTCAAACCTAATTTCATCAGTACCCTTCGCGCAGGTTCACCACTTACGTTTTCAATAGAGGCTTCTACAATTTTGTAGTTTGGAATGGTTACTAACCGTTTTTCCAACGTTCGTAAGCGCGTGCTCCGAATGCCAATATCTTCGATAAATCCATCAAAACCATCTACTTTTATTCTATCGCCAATTTTAAACGGACGGTCGGTAAAAATGGTGATACCTCCAAAAATATTTTTAATAGTATCTTGGGCTGCCAATGCAAAAGCCAATCCACCAATTCCCAAACCGGCAATAAGCGCACCTACATCTACGCCTACGTTGCGTAAAGCCATCATGACACCAATAGCCCATATAACGCCCAAAATACCTCTTCGGACTATGGGTACAAGCGTATTATCTAAGTATTTTGTTGTTTTATCCTCGGCTGCAGGCACTAGATATTCTTCGATAAGTGCATTTACAAACCGAACCAAAAACCAGGTGATGTTTAATACAATTAATAATTGATAAGAGCTACCAAAAAAATCATCAACTTTTTGATCGAGATTGAGCCTGCTCGTAGCTATCCATATTGCTAAAAGCATTACGCCCAACAAAACAGGTGCTTCGAGCATTTTGAACAGAATATCGTCTAATCTGCTTTTGGTTTTCGACGTTATTTTTTTTACCAAGTGTTTGTTAAACAAAATAATAGCTTTGTTCAAAGCCAATGCACTAATAATGATAAAGAATGAAATAATCCACTCTTTTAATGTATTTCCGTAATATACGTGTGAAAGCATACTTTTATAAAGTTATAAATTAGAAGTTTGAAATGCTATGGCATCACTCGGCATACGCCAATCGCCTCGTGGCGAAAGGTTTATCGAACCTACTTTGGGTCCATCGGGCATGCAAGAGCGCTTGAACTGCTGTTGAAAAAATCGCTTGATAAATACCTTTAGCCATTTATCGATGGTTTCTATATCATATAAATCTTCAAAAGCATTTTTGGCTAAAAATAAAATTTTAGCAGGCGAAAACCCAAACCGAACAAAATAATACAAATAAAAATCGTGTAATTCATAAGGTCCTACAACATCCTCTGTTTTTTGGGCTATATCACCATTGTCGTCGGCAGGCAAAAGCTCCGGACTAACGGGCGTGTCCAACACATCTTGCAGTATTATTTCCGAAAATGCGTCCAATTCGTGCGAAACCCAGTCGACTAAATACCGAACAAGCGTTTTAGGCACGCCGCTGTTTACGCCATACATCGACATCTGGTCGCCATTGTAGGTTGCCCAACCCAGTGCCAATTCCGACAAATCGCCCGTGCCTATTACCAAACCATTGTGTTTGTTGGCTAAGTCCATTAATATTTGAGTGCGTTCGCGTGCCTGTGTATTTTCGTAGGTTATATTGTGTTCGTTTTCGTCGTGATCAATATCTTTAAAGTGCTGTATACAAGCGTCTTTTATCGAAATTTCTTTCACGGTAATTCCCAGCGATTTCATTAAACTAAGCGCATTTGTGTAGGTGCGTTTGGTGGTGCCAAAGCCGGGCATTGTAATACCCATAATGCGTTTGCGGTCAAATCCGAGTTTGTCGGCCGTTTTTATACAAACCAACAGTGCCAAAGTCGAATCCAAACCACCCGATATGCCTAACACTAAATTTTCGGCTTGTGTATGTTTCCAGCGTTTTGCCAAACCACCCATTTGTATCGAAAAAATCTCTTCGCAACTTGCAGTGCGGTTTGCTATGGGAGGAACAAAAGGATGTTTCTCAAATTTGCGAGTTAATATATTATTTTCAATTAAGCCATCTTCAACCGATTTGTCATCGAGCGGTACATTTTGAAATGTAATTTTGCGATACTTGATAGTTGCTATTTCATTCTGAAAATTTGTATTTCGTATACGTTCGGCTTGCAATTTTTCTACATCGATTTCGCTTATTATTAATTGTGGCTCTAACAAAAAGCGTTTGGAAGCTGCTATTATTTTACCATTTTCAACAATTAACGCATTACCGGCGTACACTACATCGGTGGTCGATTCGCCGGCGCCAGCCGAAGCGTACACATAACCCGCGTTTGTGCGAGCCGATTGTTGCTCAATAAGTTGACGCAAATAAGCATGTTTGCCTATTAATTCGTTGGTAGCCGAAAGGTTGAAAATGATTTCGGCGCCTTGCAGTGCCAGTTGCGAACTAGGCGGAATGGGTACCCAAAGATCTTCGCACAGTTCTATTCCAAAAGAGAATTTATGGCTCGAAAATAAAATATCTGTTCCAAAAGGAATTGTTTCGCCAGATAGTGTAATCTCATTTACAGTAGCATTATAAGCCGAAGCAAACCAGCGTTTTTCGTAAAATTCGTTGTTGTTAGGCAGGTTTGTTTTGGGTACAACTCCTAATATTTTCCCGCTTTGCATAGCCACAGCCACATTAAAGAGCTGATTCTCTACCCGAATAGGCATTCCAATTATCAATATTACTTTTGTATTGTAGGTTTGCAATTGCAATTGCTGAAGGGCTTTTTCGGCATCATTCAAAAGCTGTTGCTGAAAAAATAAATCGGCACAAGTATAACCCGTAATGCTTAGCTCCGGAAAACAAATTACCTGAACCTGCTTACTATCAGCTTCTTTTGCCAATTTTGCTATTTCCGAAGTATTAAAAGCACAATTGGCAACTTGCAAATCGGGTATGGCAGCCGCCACGCGTATAAATCCGTAATTCATTTCTTGTTAGTTAATTAGTTAATTTGTTCATCTGTTGATTTGTTCATCTGTTCATCTGTTAATTTGTTTATCTGTTAATTTGTTGATTTTTTTTTTCGTCTCTATTTTTCTGCCCCAAGCCCCTAAAGGGGATGTTGATTACTTTCGTCTATTAAAAAATTCACTATAAAATCGTAATTAACAATACTAATCTCTGTTCCCCTTTAGGGGTTAGGGGCAGTACAATCAATACTAATCTCTGTTCCTCGCAATTTGTCCCGATTCTTTTATCGGGAGGTAGGGGCGGTAAAAATCTTAAATAAGATACTCCTTAATTTTAGCAATAACACTTTCAATATCATTTATTACTTCCATGTTTGTAAATCTAATAACTGTAAGTCCATATTTTTCAAGTTCTGAAGTTCTTCCTAAATCATACTCCTCTTGAGAAAGATGAATTTCTCCATCAACTTCAA
This sequence comes from Porphyromonas cangingivalis, assembly GCA_945902955.1. Classification (GTDB taxonomy): domain Bacteria; phylum Bacteroidota; class Bacteroidia; order Bacteroidales; family Paludibacteraceae; genus Paludibacter. Next base: position 462 of record CAMDNO010000046.1, on the reverse strand, counting down.
CAATTAATCCAAGCTTGTGGCAATAAAAATCCACTATAAAAATATCAATAGGATGTTGAGATTTAAACCTAAATCCTAATTGATTTTTATTTAATCTTTCCCATAAAATTTCTTCAGAATTTGTTAAACTTGATCTTAATTGTTCTGCTTTTTGAAATATATCTCTTTTTGCTCCAAAAAACATATATGGTTGAATAAACCTTTGCATTTTATTTCATTTTATTTTTTTCCTGCCCCAAGTGTAAGTTAGTTTCGTCTCTATTTTCCGCCCCAAGCCAGCCGTCAAGCTAATTTTGAATAATCCCGCCCCAAGCCCCTAAAGGGCATAGCCGTCAAGCTAATTTTGATTATTCCCGCCCCAAGCCCCTAAAGGGGTGTGAGTTAGTTTCGTCTCTTAATAAATACAACTATAAATTATAATAATCAAAACTAATTTCTGTTCCCCTTTAGGGGTTAGGGGCA
>CAMDNO010000045.1 GCA_945902955.1 Porphyromonas cangingivalis | reverse complement strand
TGCCCTTTGTTAATTGTCATTGCAGTTACAGGATCCATGTCGCCACCAAATTTGGTAAATGCTTCCAACTCACGAAATTGCGCTTGATCCATTTTTAATGTTCCAGCCACTTTTTTCATGGGTTTAATTTGTGCATTACCACCCACACGCGACACCGAAATACCAACATTTACCGCAGGGCGATTACCCTGATTAAACAAATCGGTATCGAGGAAAATCTGTCCGTCGGTAATCGAAATTACATTGGTTGGGATATAGGCTGATACGTCGCCGGCTTGCGTTTCGATAACTGGTAAAGCTGTAAGCGAACCACCGCCTTTTACAAGCCCTTTCAAACAAGCGGGCAAATCGTTCATTTTTTCAGCCACTTCTTGTTGTGCATTAATTTTAGCGGCACGCTCCAATAAGCGAGAGTGTAAGTAGAAAATATCGCCTGGATAAGCTTCACGACCCGAAGGACGACGAAGAATAAGCGAAACTTCACGGTATGCTACCGCCTGTTTGGATAAATCGTCGTAAACCACCAACGCATGTCGGCCCGTATCGCGGAATAATTCACCTATGGCAGCACCAGCAAATGGAGCATAATATTGCAAAGCAGCAGGATCGGAAGCAGTGGCAGCAACAATAACTGTGTAAGCCATAGCACCAAGCTCTTCGAGTTTGTTTACAATTGAAGCCACCGTTGAACCTTTTTGACCGATTGCAACATAAATGCAATAAACAGGATTACCGGCTTCGTAATTGGAGCGTTGGTTAATAATAGCATCGATGGCGATACTTGTTTTACCAGTTTGGCGGTCGCCAATAATTAATTCGCGCTGTCCACGACCAATTGGAATCATGGCATCAATGGCTTTTAAACCAGTCTGAAGTGGTTCGTTCACCGGCTGACGGAAAATTACTCCCGGCGCTTTGCGTTCGAGTGGCATTTCTAATTTTTCGCCCGTGATAGCTCCTTTGCCATCGATAGCTTCGCCAAGTGGATTGATAACGCGCCCCAACAAACCTTCGCCTACCTGAATGGAAGCAACACGTTTGGTACGTTTCACAGAATCACCTTCTTTAATTGAACTCGATGGACCAAGCAAAACTGCACCAACATTATCCTCTTCCAAGTTCATCACAATGGCTTTCATTCCATTATCGAATTCTAACAATTCGTTAGCTTCAGCACTGTTAAGACCATAAATACGCGCTACACCATCACTTACCTGAAGTACGGTTCCTACCTCATCGAACTGAACAGAGGTATCGATACCTGCCAATTGCATACGAAGAATTTCGGAAACTTCACTCACTTTTATTGTTTCAGACATATTATTTTTTCAATTTTCTTATTTCTTGATAAATTTAATCTGAAAATTTTAATACCGATAACCATCGGAACATATTTTCAAATTTTCAAATTCACACATTTTCAAATTCAAATTGCAAATTCATTTTTAATCGTTTGCAATTGTCTTTTAATGCTTGCATCCCATCGTGTATTATCTACTTCGAGTATAAAGCCTCCAATCAAATCGGATTGTATCGTTTTTTGAATTTCAAGTTTACCATTTCTCCTACTTTCAATCACCGCTGTTAGTTTTTTTTCAGTAATCGCATCAATGGCGCTTGCTGTAATCAACGAACCCAAATAAATATTATTTTTTTCGCGATACAAATCAATATATTTAAGCATGATGCCCTGAAAATAGGATTCGCGGTTTTTGTTCAATACCATTTGAACAAAAGTATCGAAAATTTCATCCGATTTGCTTCCAGCCGCAGCCAACATCAACTTCTTTTTGGTATCGAAATTTACAACCGGATTTTCGAGAGCAGCACGCAGTTTGGGCTGTTCGGCAAAATTTCGAACAACAACTTTAGCCTTTTCATAAATTACTACTTCCTGCTTACTTTCGGTAGCAAAAGATAATAATGCAGCTGCATAACGCGATGGAATCATTCCTGTATTCATTCTGTAATTTTAGCTTTTTATTTTAAATTCAGGATTTTGGTACACTTATCTCGTCCAACAATCGTTGAATCATTTTTTGCTGTTCGGTAGAATCGCTTAGTTTATTGCGTACAACTTTTTCGGCAATGTTTACCGAAAGTTCGGCAACTTGCATTCTGATTTCTTTTAATGCCATCTCTTTTTCGTGATGAATCATCAAACGAGCATCTGCAATTACCTTTTCGGCTTCAACCATAGCCTGTGCGTGCGCATCTTTTACCAATTTTTCTCTTAATTGAGTTGCCTCAACCAAAATAGCTTGATGTTCTTTGCGTGCACCAGCGATAATTTGATCGCCTTCCACTTTCACTTGTTGTAATTCAATCCGCGCTTTCTCTGCCATCATCAACGAATCGTCGATATATGCTTTTCGTTCTTCAATCATTTTAACAATAACCGGAAAACCATATTTTGTTAAAACAAAAAGAACGATAAGAAAGGGGATTAACATCCAAAAGATCAAGCCGACCTCAGGAATAAACAGTTCCATCCTACAAGAAAATAGCTAATGCACAAACGATTACAGCAAGCAATGCAACACCTTCGATAAGGGCAGCAATCACAATCATATTGGCTCTGATATCTCCTGTCGATTCAGGTTGACGAGCAATAGCATCCATCGCCTGACCACCAATTTTGCCGATTCCTAAACCAGCTCCAACTACTGCTAAACCAGCTCCCAAAGCAGCTCCAAGTTTTGCTAAACCAGCACCCGCTGCTGCTTGTAATAAAATTGTAAGTAACATAATTTGTTTTGTTTTTGTTTGAAACCCCAAACCCATATAAAGGCTTGAGGATCGTGGTTATTATTTAGTTTATAAATTAAATTTTAAAAATCATTCCCCTTTGGGAGAAATAGGTTTTGCGTGATGCTCAACTTGTCCCATACCAATAAAAATAGCCGATAACATGGTAAATACATAAGCCTGAATAAAGGAGACTAATACATCGAGTAATAACATAAAAATCGAAAATGCTATTGAGAGAATAGATACACTTGAAGCGGCTAAGGCACCAAACATACCGTAGAAAATAAAAATCAATCCCATTAGTACTAATATTATCATGTGCCCGGCCAAAATATTCGCAAACAAACGTACCATCAATGCAAACGGCTTCGTAAATACGCCAAGCAATTCGACAAAAGGCATAATGGGTATAGGAAATTTCAACCACATTGGTACATCCGGCCAAAATATTTCTTTAAAATACTCTTTTCCTGCAAAAACATTTGTAATTAAAAATGTTATTAATGCCAATACTAATGTTACAGCAATGTTGCCTGTTACATTTGCTCCGGCTGGAAAAATAGGTATAAGTCCTAAAAAATCGTTTAACAAAATAAAGAAAAAGACAGATAGTAAATACGGCACATATCGTTTGTAGTTTTTACCAATACTTGGCTTAATTACATCGTCGACTAAAGCCACAATAAGCATTTCGAGCGCTCCAAAAAGTCCCTTTCGAGCCTTTAATGGCTCTCTTTTGTAGGAATTTGCCATGCGTACAAAAACCAAAACCAACACAATACAAGAGAGTAAAATAGCAGCTGCATTTTTAGTCAACGACAAATCCAAAGGGCGTACTTCGGCACCATTTTTTAATTTTTCAACAATTTTACCATTGTATTTCTCACCGTGATTAATACGAAAGCCTTCGTAACTTTTACCCCCATGCAACTGCGCCGACGAAAAAACAAACCAACCACGTTCGCTACTCTTAACAATAACAGGCAGCGGAAGTGCTATATCTTTTTCGCCAATGGTAATTAAATGCCATTCATAATTGTCTAACACATGATGAAAAATCATTTCTTTTAAATTAAACGATTTTTCGGCATGTTCGCCTGAATCGCTTGCCTGCAAAGTTGTAAAGTTTACAAACAATGCAAACATAACCAACATAAAAAATTTAATTTTCTTACTCAAATTCATTCTAAGAGCTATTTTTTACTAAGTTGAAGTAAAACTTTTGTTTCAATTACCGAAAATAGGATATAATACAGCACGTATATTGTTGTCAGCGAGATAGCATGATCTCGATCGAAAAACAAACCAACGAACAAAAACATCAAACCTACAACTACCATTATCAGCCTTGCTCCCAAAAGCACTTGCATGGATAAATAGAGTTTATTTTTAGATGCTTTGGCTACAAACCAGCTTAACAATATGGATGCAATACTATAATATGTTGGAATTAACCAAAAATTTAGTGGCAACCACTCTGGCTTTAGTGATTGAAGCAAGAAATAAGTAAAGGCTGATAGGATTGAAAATAATCCTACTGTAGCAACTAATAATTTAATTTCTTTAAGCATTGTATATTTCTTCTACGCAAACTATAACTCGATTTTTATTAACTTCAACAAAACCGGCACTCACCATCACTTCACTATCATTTTGGTTCGTACGATATTTCAGAATGCCCTTATCGAGCTTCGAAATTATTGGTGCATGGTTTTCGAGTACCGTAAATCGACCCGATTTACCAGGCAACGAAACCAAAGATACTTCGCCTGAGAAATAAACTTTTTGCGGTGAAATTAGTTCAAGATTCATTATTCAGCACTTTTTATATAACCAATTGGATTTCTTTTTGTCGTATCTTTTTTGTTTGCTAATTGAGATAGAGCAATATAAATATCATCAATCTCTGTTCGAACATCTTCACTTAAATCATTAATCGCTCCGAGTGTCATCTCTCCAGAATGTTCTAATTGTTCAATTTTAAATTTTAGCTCTGCAATACTGTGAAACATTTCATTATTTTGTATTATAAACTGCCTCATTTTCACAAAAGCTCTCATAATTGAGATATTAACTTCAATTGCTTTTTGAGAACGTAATATTCCTGAGAGCATTGCAACTCCTTGTTCTGTAAAGGCCATCGGCATTGTAGCTCCAAAGTTGTAATCAGGGGGTATCACAATTTGTGATACCCGACTGTAAAACAACTGATTAAGCTCATTTTTGGTAAGAATAAACATAAAATCTTCTGGAAATCTGTTTTTATTACGTCTTACTGATTGTTTTAAAACTCTATTTTCAATAAAAAGAGAGCTGCCAAATCAAAGTCAAACATTACCCGAACACCACGTATTTCGAAAATTTTATGCTGAATGACTTCAATATCTTGCATAAAAATTAAGCATTTTATTAGTTTTTAGTCGCTTTTCGAGCTTCTTTCATTAATTTATGTCCTTTGGCAATTGCTTCATCGATAGTACCAACATTCAAAAACGCCATTTCGGGCATTTCGTCCAACTGTCCATTCAAAATCATTTTAAAGCCTTTGATAGTATCCTCGATCGAAACCATAACACCCGGAATTCCCGAGAACTGCGTTGCCATAGCAAATGGTTGCGAAAGGAAACGTTGCACCTTGCGCGCACGTTGCACAGTCAGGCGGTCTTCGTCCGACAACTCTTCCATTCCTAAAATCGAAATAATATCTTGAAGTTCTTTGTTGCGTTGTAAAATTTGTTTAACCCGTTGCGCTGTTTCGTAATGCTCCTCCCCTACTATCTGTGGATTTAGAATGCGTGAAGTTGATTCTAACGGATCCACAGCAGGGAAAATACCCAATTCAGCAATTTTACGATTCAAAACTGTTGTTGCATCTAAGTGCGAAAATGTAGTAGCCGGAGCAGGGTCGGTCAAGTCATCGGCAGGCACATAAACCGCCTGAACCGAAGTGATAGAACCATTTTTGGTCGATGTAATGCGTTCTTGCATACGTCCCATTTCGGTTGCCAACGTTGGTTGATAACCTACAGCTGATGGCATACGACCTAAAAGTGCCGATACTTCGGAACCAGCCTGCGTGAAACGGAAAATATTATCTATAAAAAATAAAATATCTTTACCACCTTCGCCCCCACCATCGCGGAACGACTCGGCCACGGTAAGTCCCGAAAGTGCTACGGCAGAACGTGCTCCGGGAGGTTCGTTCATCTGTCCGAAAACGAGTGTAGCTTGTGATTTTGCCACTTCATCATAATCAACTTTCGACAAATCCCACTCGCCTTTTTCCATGCCCTTTTTAAATTCTTCGCCGTATCGAATTACGCCCGACTCTATCATTTCGCGAAGCAAATCGTTCCCTTCGCGGGTACGTTCGCCAACGCCGGCAAATACAGAGAAACCACTGTGTCCTTTGGCAATATTGTTAATCAATTCCATGATTAACACCGTTTTACCAACACCCGCACCTCCAAAAAGACCAATTTTACCACCTTTTACATAAGGTTCGAGCAAATCAATTACCTTTATTCCGGTAGTCAGAATGTGTTCGCTGGTAGTTAAATCCTCAAACTTGGGTGGTTCGCGATGAATAGGATAAGCACCCTTTTTATTCAGGTCTTTCATGCCATCAATCGAGTCGCCAATTACGTTCATCAATCGTCCTTTTACTTGCTCGCCCACAGGCATCGAAATTGGCGAACCAAGCGCCACAGCTTTCAAACCACGGCTTAAGCCATCAGTCGAATCCATAGCCACACAACGCACTGTGTTTTCGCCAATGTGTTGCTGTACTTCTACAATTAATTCTTTGCCGTTGTTGCGAGAAATGCTTAGAGCATCATTGATGGCGGGTAATTGGAGTTGAGTAGCGTTATTATCCAACTTAAAAAAAACGTCTACTACTGGTCCGATAATTTGAGAGATATGTCCTGATAGTACTGACATAGTGATTTATATGTGTGTTTTAATTAATAAATTCAATTAAAGATGGAAATTTAGCATTAAAATTAGGATTAAGAACTAACATAACAATACTAACGTTAAAATTGTTCACTAAAAAATTAATCTAATTTCAAAACTTCCAAAAATGCCTTTTGTGGCACTTCAACATTCCCAATTTGTTTCATACGCTTTTTGCCCTTCTTTTGCTTTTCGAGTAGCTTGCGTTTACGCGAAATATCACCACCATAACACTTGGCAGTAACATCTTTTCGAACAGCTTTAATGGTCTCGCGCGAAATAATTTTAGCTCCAATGGCTGCTTGCACAGCAATATCAAACTGCTGACGTGGAATTAGTTCTTTTAATTTTTCGCACATGCGACGACCCAATGTTACAGCATTATCTACATGAATAAGACACGAAAGAGCATCAACGGGCTCTCCATTCAACAAAATATCTAACCGAATTAATTTCGAAGGCCTAAACCCATTTGTATGATAATCGAACGAAGCATATCCTTTCGAAATACTTTTAAGTCGGTCGTAAAAATCAAATACAATTTCGCCCAATGGCAAATCGTAAATCAATTCCATTCGGTTGCCCGAAATATAATTTTGTTTAATCAATTCACCCCTTTTTCCAAGACAAAGCGTCATTATCTGACCAATATAATCGGTACGTGTAATAATCGACGCACGAATATATGGTTCTTCAATGCGGTCGATAGCCATAATATCGGGTAATCCCGACGGATTATGCACTTCAACCAAATCGCCTTTTATAGTATATACATTGTACGAAACATTGGGAACAGTGGTAATCACATTCATATCAAACTCCCTATCGAGACGTTCCTGAATGATTTCCATGTGCAACATGCCCAAAAACCCGCATCGAAAACCAAAGCCCAATGCTACCGACGATTCTGCTTCGAAAGTAAGCGAAGCATCATTGAGCTGCAATTTCTCTATCGATGAACGCAGATCTTCAAAGTCCTCTGTATCAATAGGATAAATTCCGGCAAAAACCATGGGTTTAACTTCCTGAAAACCCGATATTGAAGTTTGCGAAGGTCGTTTTACATGCGTAATTGTATCACCCACTTTTACTTCCTTCGAAGTTTTAATACCCGAAATTATATACCCCACATTGCCTGCGCTAAGCGTTTTTGTGGGTTGCATTTCCAAGCGTAAGATGCCTATTTCCTCAGCATAATACTCCTTTTCGGTATTTATAAATTTTACGAAATCGCCTTTATTGATAGTCCCGTTTTCAATTTTAAAATAAGCAATAATGCCTCGAAATGAATTAAAAACAGAATCAAAAATCAAGCATTGAAGTGGCGCTTCGGGGTCTCCTTTGGGCGCCGGCACACGACTCACAATGGCTTCGAGAATGGCATCAATCCCCAGCCCGGTTTTACCACTTGCTCGTATTATTTCTTCGGGCTTGCAGCCCAATAAATCTACAATTTGATCTTCTACCTCTTCGGGCATGGCATTGTCCATATCCATCTTATTCATAATCGGAATAATTTCCAAATCATGCTCAATAGCCATGTACAAATTCGAAATAGTCTGCGCCTGAATACCCTGTGTAGCATCTACAATTAAAAGAGCACCTTCGCAAGCAGCAATAGAACGCGATACTTCGTACGAAAAATCGACATGCCCGGGCGTATCAATCAGATTGAAAACATATTCTTGCCCATCGAGCCTATAATTCATCTGTATGGCATGACTTTTAATCGTTATGCCGCGCTCGCGTTCGAGGTCCATATTGTCGAGCACCTGTGCCTGCATTTCTTTGCCGGCAACCGTGTTGGTATACTCCAAAAGGCGGTCGGCTAAAGTGCTCTTACCATGATCGATATGGGCAATAATACAAAAATTGCGGATGTTATTCATTCGTAATTATAAGTGTTCTGAATAATGTTTTAAGTAGTATTTTATAAGTAGATTTTTAAAAATTTACTTAGCGTAACTTACAGCACGTGTTTCGCGAATTACAGTAATCTTAACCTGTCCGGGATAAGTCATTTCGTCCTGAATTTTTTTAGCCAAATCAAACGAAAGTAATTCGGTTTCTTTATCATCAATTTTATCAGCGCCTACAATGACACGTAATTCGCGACCAGCCTGTATAGCATACGTTTTTACAACGCCGGGATAAGTTAATGCCATATTTTCAAGATCGTTTAATCGTTTGATATAAGCTTCTACAATTTCGCGACGAGCTCCCGGACGTGCACCCGAAATAGCATCACAAACTTGAACGATAGGTGCTAACAAAGTTTCCATTTCCACTTCATCGTGGTGAGAACCAATGGCGTTGCAAATATCGGGTTTTTCTTTGTATTTTTCGGCTAAGCGCATACCAAGCAGTGCGTGTGGCAATTCTGGCTCATCATCGGGCACTTTCCCAATATCGTGGAGTAAACCGGCACGTTTCGCTTTTTTAGGATTCAAACCAAGTTCCGAAGCCATAGTAGCACAAAGGTTTGCCACTTCGCGTGAGTGCTGTAGTAGGTTTTGTCCGTACGATGAGCGGTATTTCATTTTACCAACCATACGTATTAATTCGGGGTGTAACCCATGTACGCCAAGGTCGATAGTAGTGCGTTTTCCAATTTCAATAATTTCTTCCTCAACCTGTTTGCGTACTTTATTAACAACCTCCTCGATGCGAGCAGGGTGAATACGTCCGTCGGTAACTAATTGGTGTAATGAGAGGCGAGCAATTTCACGACGAACAGGATCGAAAGCCGAAAGTACAATAGCTTCGGGGGTGTCGTCAACAATGATTTCAACACCTGTTGCAGCTTCCAAAGCACGGATATTTCGTCCTTCACGGCCAATGATACGCCCTTTTATTTCGTCGGAATCGATATGGAAAACGGTTACCGAATTTTCGATAGCCGTTTCGGTAGCAATGCGTTGAATGCTTTGAACAACAATTTTCTTTGCTTCTTTGTTGGCAGTCATTTTAGCCTCTTCCATTATATCGTTGATGTACGACATGGCATTGGTTTTTGCTTCATCTTTCAAAGCCTCAACCAACTGCGCTTTAGCCTGTTCAACAGACAAGCCCGATATGGTTTCTAACTGTTCTTGAGCACTGCGAGTAAGATTTTCCAACTCTTTTTTCTTGTGTTCGATTACAGTTAATTGTTGTTCGTGCGTTTCACGTAAAGCATCAGCCTCATTCATTTTGCGCTGCATATCACCCTGTTTCTGATTGAGTTGCATTTCGCGTTGTTGAAGTCTCACCTCGCGCTCTTGCACTTTTTCGTTGCGCTGTGCTACTTGCTGTTCGTGTTCTACTTTGAGAGCAATAAATTTCTCTTTCGCCTCAATTAATTTATTTTTTTTGAGCAGTTCGGCTTCTGCCGCTGCCTCTTGTAGTGCTTTTTTGTTTATTACCTTGAAAAGCATGTAAGTGCCCCCCGAGCCAATAACCAACGCAACTAAGCCAATGATTATAGTAAGCATGTTTGAATTATGAATTAAAAATTAAGAATTAAGAATTATTAGTTGATTAACATAAAAAACGCATTTCGTAAAACAAAACCATTAACTCCGAAGAGTAAACAAAACGTTTTACGACATGCGTGAAATGAAAATAAATGTCTATTTATGAAGCAAGTAGCTCTTTCAATTCGTCATCGAGTTTTTGAATTCGCTCCGCCAAAGGGGCAACATTTTCACTCGATTCCTGCTTATTAAGTACTACTGCTAACCGAAAAGCTACGTACGTTAAAATTTCAGTGTACGATTTCTGACTGTAAATTTTTTGGTAATCGTTAATAAATTTCACCACAATTTTTTCAGCCGTACGAAATATCTCTTCATCTTTGCGTTTAACCGTTAAAGGCAAACGCACTCCATTGATGTTGATATGTATCTTAAATTCTTGTTCGCCTATATCCTCCATCGCTCTAATCATTCAAAAGCGCTAAACACTTATCAATTTCACGCACAATTTTAGTTATGCGTCGTTTCGATTCTACGCGCTCCTCATCGGTAACACCCAAATTTTGGGCAACGCGTAAACGATCGTAACTATTCCGAACTTCGAGAATTTGCTGATGTGCCTGCATTAAATCTTCTTGCTTACGCTCTAAAGCAGTCTTTAATTGCACATTTTGTTCTCGTAATGACTCGTACTCCGAAATAAGTTTTCGCAGTTTCATTTCAAATGCGTTGATTAGTTCATCGTACTTATTTGTCATACTTTCGGTAAATTGATTACAAAAATACATTATTACATTGAAATAAGAAAATAAATTGTCGTTTTTCTATAATAATTAGTAATATTCAATCGTTAAAATCGAATAATTAATAACTAAATAGCGGTTAAAAATTATTTAACATATTTTTTTTGCTTACGTAATAACAATTTCAAAAATAATCCCTTATATTTGCAGCAAGAAAAACTACCGCATTGTTCAGAGATTGGAAAACTCAACACTAAAAAATTAACGAGCAAGGTATATTTTCAATGGCGGGCTGCGCCTTCGGGTATTCAATTGTGGACGGCAGATTACAACGAAAATGTTCCTCTTAAATCCTATTTAATAGGAGTTTTCTCAACAAGGCAATGCGGTTTTTCTCTTTTTATTTCGACATGTAAATTGTAAAATACAAAAAACCGAATCATTTTGATAAATGATTCGGTTTTTTTGTATGTATCTCGGTGGATAGATTAAGACGGTTCACGAACCGTCTCTACTAATACGCCCTTGCAAAAACCACGCGTTGTTTGGATGGCTTTCCGGTAAATATACACAGACCTTCTTCGCTGGCTTCCAATGGAATACAACGAATGGTGGCTTTGGTTTCGTCTTTCACGCGCTCTTCCGTTTCGGGTGTACCGTCCCAATGGCACAGTAAAAAGCCACCCTTTTCTATTTCCACCTTAAAATCGTCGTACGAATCTACATTTCGGGTAACCGAAGTGCGATAGTCGAATGCTTTTTTGTAAATATTTTCTTGAATAGCATCAAGTAGATTTTCAATATACAATTCGATGCCTTCTAACTCAACTGTTTCTTTGGTTAATGTGTCGCGACGTGCCACTTCCACTGTGCCATTTTCCAAATCGCGAGCGCCCATTGCCAACCTTACCGGTACGCCTTTGAGTTCGTATTCGGCAAATTTCCAACCCGGCTTCTTGTTATCGTTATTGTCGAACTTTACCGAAATACCTAATTTACGGAGTTTGGGGATTAGTTCATTTACTTTTTCGGAAATAGCAGCCAACTGCTCCTCGTTTTTATAAATTGGAACTATAACTACCTGAAAAGGAGCTAATTTTGGCGGTAATACCAAGCCATTATCGTCGGAGTGCGACATAATGAGCGCACCCATCAGGCGGGTAGAAACGCCCCACGAAGTTGCCCACACATAGTCGATTTTATTATTTTTATCAACAAAAGTTACATCAAATGCTTTCGCGAAATTCTGTCCTAAGAAGTGCGAAGTTCCAGCCTGTAAGGCTTTTCCATCCTGCATCAGCGCCTCAATACAGAACGTTTCGAGCGCTCCTGCAAAACGTTCGTTAGCTGATTTCACTCCTTTGAGCACGGGCATTGCCATAAAGTTTTCGGCAAAGGTTGCATACACTTCCAGCATTTGTTTGGCTTCGGCCATAGCTTCGGTTTCGGTAGCATGTGCGGTGTGTCCTTCTTGCCAAAGAAATTCGGCCGTACGTAGAAACAAGCGCGTACGCATTTCCCAACGAACTACATTAGCCCACTGATTGATAAGTAATGGTAAATCGCGGTAGGATTGAATCCAGTTTTTGTAAGTGCTCCAAATAATGGTTTCGGAGGTAGGACGTACAATAAGCTCCTCTTCTAATTTAGCCTCTGGGTCTACGATTACACCTTTGCCATCGGGGCTGTTTTTAAGTCGGTAGTGTGTTACAACTGCACATTCTTTGGCAAAACCTTCGACGTGTGCCGCCTCTTTGCTCAAAAAAGATTTTGGGATAAATAGTGGAAAATAAGCATTTACGTGCCCCGTTTCTTTGAACATACGATCGAGTTCGGCTTGTATTTTTTCCCATATTGCATAGCCATAAGGTTTAATTACCATACAACCACGAACAGCCGAGTTTTCGGCTAAATCGGCTTTCAACACCAAATCATTATACCATTGTGAGTAGTTTTCGCTTCGCGAAGTCAATTCTTTTGCCATCTAATAATTTACTATTTTTCAATTTACTATTTACAATTTGCCATTCGGATGTAGACAAATCTTATCTCTTTGTTAATCTTTTGTCGGAACCTTTCCACGAGCAGCCCAAGCAGTATAGCACTGTTAAATCAAAGCCATCCAATGAAGTTCCATCGTGAAGTGGGAGAATCTGGTGCTCTTCGTTTACAATTACAACTACTGCTTCGCCCCTATCGTTTTTTACCTGAAAGCGTCCTATTTTACATTGTGGACAGAGTAGTTTTTTCATGCTTTCAATTCGTCGTCGTCGTCAACCACAATTGTTTCTTCAATTATTGTATCATTTTCGGCAATCACTTTTACTTTCACTGTATCAATGCTTTCCAAGTCATTTATTTCTCGAATTTCGTTATCGTCGAAACGCAATATTCTGCCTGGGAATGTAAGCAACCAATTGAGATTATGAGTAGCCATAATAACGGTTGTGCCCGATTTGGAAATATTGTAAAGCAAATCGAGTAATTCGTTACCCGTTTCGGGGTCGAGATGCCCTGTAGGTTCGTCGGCAAGTATTATTTGAGGCGAATTAAGCAAGGCCCGTGCAATAACAATACGCTGTTGCTCGCCACCCGAAAGTTGATGTGGCATTTTGTTGATTGCTCCCGTCATGCCCACTTGTGCCAACACATTTTCAATCTGTTCCTCAATGGAAGCTTTATCTTCCCAGCCGGTAGCTTTGAGCACAAACTCAAGATTTGCCCGTACCGAACGATCGGTAAGCAATTGAAAATCCTGAAATACGATTCCTATTTTACGGCGCAAAAAAGGTATTTCGCTCAACTTAATAGCATGTAAATCGTAATCTAACACCGAAGCAATGCCGTTTTCGATTAACACATCGCAATAAAAAGATTTAAGCAAGGAGCTTTTTCCACTACCCACTTTACCAAGCAGGTAGATAAATTCGCCGGAATGCACATCCAAATTAACATTTTTCAGCACATGATAATCCTGTTGATACACATCAACATTTTTATATTTAATTAAAAGTGTTTTATTCATTTTTGAATTAGTTAATTAGTTCATCAGTTGATTTGTTAATTGGTTCATCAGTTGATTTGTTAATTGGTTAATTGTTTCATCTGTTGATTGGTTCATTTGTTAATCAGAAAGCACATCACCATTTCAACTTATCATCACCCCGATAGTTATCGGGGCACATTACCAAATTATCACATCAATTATTTATGTCGTTTTTTCAACTCCCGCCCAAGGTCGTTGAGCGAATAGCCTTTGGAAGTAAGCAACACAATAAGATGATACATAAGGTCAGAGGCTTCATACAAAAAGCCTTCTTCGGTACCATTGGTGGCTTCAATCACTGTTTCTACAGCCTCTTCGCCCACTTTTTGCGCCATACGGTTAATGCCTTTATTGAATAGCGAAGTGGTATACGAACCTTCGGGCATTTCTACAAAACGTTTTTGAATAAATTGTTGAAGAAAATTTAGGAATGCAAAATCTCCATTATTCTTTTCATTCCAACAAGTATCGTTTCCTGTGTGGCAAACTGGCCCTACGGGTTCAACCTTTATTAGTAGCGTATCACTGTCGCAATCGAGCATGATATCTTTTTCAATATCTTTCACCATCAAAAAATTACCACTCTCCTCCCCTTTTGTCCAAAGGCGATTTTTAGAGCGACTGTAAAAAGTCACTTTCCCTTCTTCTTTTGTTTTGGCAAAAGCCTCTTCATTCATATAGCCCAGCATCAATACTTTAGAGCTAAATACATCTTGTATTATTGCCGGCACCAAGCCATTGGATTTTTGAAAATCGATATTCATTATATATGATATTTTATTTTTTTGCAAATTTACTAAAAAAAAGCACACCAACATTTTTTTTATTCGGCAACAACTTCAGGCACAGCCGTTGACTCTTCCAATGGTATTTCGTCGGGCAAATCTATGTCCAAAGTCGACGAATCTCGTTTTGTTGTGTCGCGCGGAATGTAGGTGTGACAGTTGTACGAACGTGTTATAGGTTCTTTTGGTTTGGACGGAAACTTGCCACGGTACTGTTTGAAGTTTTCGTCTTTCAGCACTTTTTCCATAAACAAGCCAAAAATTGGCAATGCTGTTTTGCTACCTTCTCCCAATTGACCAGTGCGGAAATGCACACTTCTATGCTCTCCACCAACCCAAGCGCCACCTATCAAATTTTTTGTTACTCCTACAAACCAAGCATCCGAATAATTAGACGAGGTTCCTGTTTTTCCACCAAAATCGGTGTTGTAATTAAACAAATCCCATTCCCAAAGCGCCTGTGTAGTACCACCAGGCTCCGTCATACCGCCTTTTAGCATTTCGGTCATCAGCCACGATTCTTCGTAAGGTATCGCACGGTTTTGAGTACGGTCGGCTTCGTAAATTACTTTACCATTTTTATCTTCAATGCGTGTTACAATAATTGGCTCGTGATGCATACCCTCATTGATAACCGTACCGAAGGAATTTACCAACTCGAGCAGCGACACATCCGACGAGCCTAAGCAAGTGGAAGGTTTATCGTCTAAGGGCGTTTTAATACCCATTAAATGCGCAGTTTTTATAATTTCGGGAATGCCAACTTCCTGCGCCAACTGCACCGCTACGGTATTAATTGAACGCGCCATGGCATGTTTCAAAGTCATGCTATATCCTAAATAAGCCCCATTGGCATTGCGAGGCGTCCACGATTTGGGTTGCCCGTTTTCGGTATAATCCCATGTTACATGCTTGTCTACAATTTTATCGCAGGGCGAATGTCCTTTTAGCATAGCGGTGGTGTACACAAAAAGCTTAAAGGTAGAGCCCGGCTGGCGTTTTGATTGTCCCACTTTGTCGTATTGCCAAAATTTAAAATTAATATCGCCCACCCAGGCTTTTACTTCGCCGTTGGCAGGTTCCATAGCCATAAAACTACAGTGCAGAAACCGACTCATGTACCGAATGGAATCCATCACACTGAAAGTGGTATCTTTTTCACCCACTTTATAATCGAATACTTTGGTACGATGTGGCAGATTAAGGTATTTATCAATGGAATCTTTATCGCCATCAAATTTTTGTTTTAAAAGCAAATAGGCTTTCGTTTTTTTAGCTATATTTTCAACAAAATCTTTTATCTCTTCCTTATTCTCATCGCGCCACGGATTTTCGCTTCCCCAGTGGTCGTTAAAGCGGCGTTGCACATTGCGCATTTGCTTATCAACCGCCTCTTCGGCATATTTTTGTAAACGCGAATCGATGGTTACATATATTTTTAGTCCATCCGAATAAATGTCGTACCCATTCTCTTTCTCCCATGTTTCGAGGTATTTAGCCAAATAAGCCCTAAAATGCAAAGCTTGTCCATCGTACGATTGCTCTACACTGTAATTCAGTTTAATAGGAATTTCTTTGAGCGAATCGCACATTTGTTGGGTAATAACTTTGTGCGACACCAAATTTTGAAGCACCACATTGCGGCGTTCTTTGGATCGTTTGGGGTTGCTTTTGGGGTTGTAGGTGGTAGTAGCTTTGAGCAAACCAACAAGCGTAGCCGATTGCTCGTAGTTGAGATTTGCAGGTTTCACTTTAAAATAAGTTTTGGCAGCAGTACGAATTCCGTAAGAGTTACTTCCGAAATCCACCGTATTGAAATACATGGTTAAAATCTCTTCTTTGGTGTAAAAAATTTCAATTTTAACCGCTGTAATCCACTCTTTTGCTTTCATTATCAGCAGCTTTACGCCTGGTATAAGTCCGAAAAGTCCTTTCGAATACTGATTGCGGGTTTTGTACATATTTTTGACCAACTGCTGCGTAATGGTACTTGCTCCACGTGCGTTGCCTTGCGTCATATCTTTCATTGCCGCAAATACGCCCTGAAAATCGACACCAAAATGCTCGTAGAAACGTTCATCTTCGGTAGCCACCAATGTTTTTATTAATATGGGCGAAATTTCGTTGAATTCGACGGGCATGCGGTTCTCGGTAAAATATTTACCAATTACTTTGCCATCGGCCGAAATAATTTCGGAAGAAGCACTCTGGTCGGGATGACTAATGCTGCGTAGGCTTGGCGATTTACCAAACAGCCAAAGGAAATTGATATCAATAAGGAATAAAAAAAGTAGAAATAGCACAAGACCAGTAACAAACAAATTAGCCAATTTTTTGTACCAAATAAGCTGTTTGTAACGCTGGTATCTACTTATGCGCCAATTGATAAACTTTGCCCACCAAATAGGCAAGTTTGAAATTAAATACTGTAAAATGACAGATGCTGTTTTTCTGATTTTTTCCCACATACGCATTGGTAATTTTGTGCAAAGTTAATGCAAATACACTAATTTTGAACAGCCTTGCAAATTTTAGCTTCAAAAATATAACGATACAGGAAAATGAAAGCGGCTAAATTGTTGATTAATATATTTTTATGCCAAAATAAAATTGACACATCAGCTTATTTTCCAAACTTTAATGTAAAGGTCGTTCCTTCGTTTAATAGGGAGTTTACTTCAATTTCGCACTCAATGGCTTTTGCTAAATCGCGAATTAAATGCAAGCCCAAGCCCGACTTAATTCCTACCACCTCTTTGTCGTCGTACAAGGCTTTGAATTGCTCTTTACCAGCGCCAGAACCATTGTCGGTAATTGATAAATAGCAAATACCTTCTTTTTGCCAAGCTTTCCAAATGATGGTTGGATTTGGGGTAATTGTAAAAACATTTATAGCATTATTGGTCAAATTTCGAACTATAGTTTTAAGATAATTCTCGTCGGTAAAAATATTGATATTTTCTGGATTGTGATATTCAAAATTAATTTTTGTATAACCCGAAAAAACTTTCATATTATCTTCGAACAACTGATTGACAGCTAAATTTGACGGAACCGGTTTAAAATTCTCCATCTGTCCTTTGCTCCACAGCAAAATGTCTTCCATCGACGAAAGTAAGTTTTCAGCCCCCGTGATAGTTTTGTTTTGCATCCGGCTTTTGGTATTTTCGTCCAGCAATTCCGGACTTTCTTGTTGAAGGTGCAAAAAGTGAATTAAATTGGCTACAGGGCTTCGTAAATCGTGGTTTAATATACTGAAAAAGCGTGTTTTGATTTTGTTTGCTTGGTCAAGTTCGGCATTTAAAAGGGTTAGCTTTTTGTTTATTATTTTACGATTTCTACTTTGATAATACAACAAAATACCAATTATTGCAAGTAAAAAAAGGCCAAAAATAGATAGCCATTTTTGTTTTTTCTCTTGTTCAACGAGCTGCCTATTGAGTTCTATTTGTTTGTCTTTTTGAGCAATATTGAAAGATGCCTCTACATTTAAAATTTTGTTTTTAGTATCGATAGAGTTCAACGAATCGTATAAAAAAACACATTCTTTAAAGTAATTATTTGCATTTTTGTAATCCTTTTCCTCTTCGTACACATAACTCAAACACTCAAAAGCATATTGCAAATTTTTGCCCCTATGATTTATTTTGTTGCATTTTTCGATTTGCTCTAACAGTATTTGTTTTGCTTTATTTAATGCTTCATTTTTGGTTATTTTATTTTTAATCTGCCAATGAGGGTCATCTGCTATTTTTCTATAAAAATTGGCTATCGATATACTATTTGATATAGCTAATAGATTATCAGGCTGAAATTTATCCCATATAGCTTTTGCTTTCAGATAAAGTTCAATTTTTTGATTTGGGTCGGTCAATATATCCCCGTAGTTTGTGTAGGTTATGGCTAATTGCTCTAAATCATTTTCTTTTTTCGAAAAAGCTATACTTTTTTCTAAGGCTTTAAATGCATTCGCCGAATCCTTTTTGCTAAAGTAAATGTCGCTTTTGATACCCCAAATCCGGTCTAAATTAGAACTAACTTTAGTTTTCAAAGCCACTTTTTCGGCTAAATCGGCATACTGAAATGCCTTTTCATAATTATCCTGACTCGAAAACACGCCTTGTATATTGAGTAATAAATCAATATTTTCAGGTACAATTTTATAGGCTTCCATGTAATAATCCATTGCCTTTTTGTGGTCGCCAATTAAAAAATAGTTTGCGCCAATGCTTGCTTGACACAATGCGCTTTTTTTATTTTTTTCTATTGCCGAAATAGCACTTTTATCGTAAATTACGATAGCATTTTGTAAGTATTCGATGGCTTTATAATACTGGCTATTCTTTTTATAATAGGTCCCGATTTTTTTAGCCGTTTCGGCTTTTTCAAGGTCTTTTTCACTTGCGTATCGTTGCATCAAGGAATCTAATTTCTTATCTGTTCCATCGTTCGAAAAAACAAAAATAGGCAGCAATACGATTAATAATAGGAAATAATTTCTCATAAAATTAAATTTTCTTTATAACTTCGACCAATAGGAAGTAACTCGCCATTATGTAACAAAATTTCATTCGGCATTTTTTTATCAATATAGTGCCGCTGCACAGCAAAGCTCCGGTGTATTCGTACAAACGATTGAAAGTGAGCTTCTCTAAGCAAATTACCAATGCTGGTCAGTACGCAATGTTTTTTGGTAGAAGTAACAATTTTAGTGTAATCTTTCAGAGCTTCGAGATACAAGATGCTGTGGAGCTTTACCTTCGTTTGTATGTGTCCCTCTTTTATATAAATAACGTCGCCGCCAATGGTCGATTCAAACAATTGCGCTTTGAGCTTTAACTCCATATAGTCTTCAATTTTACTTATCGTTTGTGTAAAACGGTCCAACTTTATGGGCTTTACAATAAAATCCAAAGTATCTAATTCAAAACTTTCAACGGCATGTTCGGGATGCGCCGTAATGAATATACACACAGGTACTTCCAATGCTTTTTTCCGAAACTCCAACCCACTCAGCGAAGGCATATCAATATCCAAAAACAAAATATCGATTGGCTGTTTTTCTAAAATAGGCAGCGCATCTTCGGCACATTCAAAAACACCAACAATATTCAATATCGGAAATCTTTTGGCATAAGAAACAGCCATAAGGCGGTCTATTTCGTCATCGTCGATTATGATACAATTATAAGGAATCATTTGGATTAGTTTTTTTTTACAAATACTTACAAATAAATGCTGATTATCTATTTTAAACGTCGTTTGTCTATTTATTGTTTTAAAATCTTTTTGTTTTTGTGACCTTTGTCGAATAAAAAATTTAGGGAAGTTAAAGCTACTTTGACAGATTAGCAATTGAAAATATTAATGTAAATAGACGACAAAATTATAGATCTCCTTTAGACTTCGGTATGAGCTCAGTCGAACGCTGACGGACTTGGGGCAGTTTACAAGGTTTTATTTTTCCGCCCCTAACCCCTAAAGGGGAACAGAAATTAGTATTGATAACTATAACATAAGATTGGTTCCTTTTCGGAGACGAAACTAACTTCACACACTCTCGATAGCAATCGGGATAAACAAGGGGCTTGGGGCGGGAACATTTAAAATTAACTTGACGGCTATACCCCTAAAAGGGCTTAAAGTTACTTCCGATTTTTGATTATTTTCGCATAAATAAGGAATCTGTCAAAGTAAATTTAAAGCTAATCACTAGTAATCAAAATTTGAATAAGGCACAATCATTTAAATAACTAAAACAAAATCAGATGAAACATAATTTTAAACATCACATTTTTCTTATTGCTTTTTTAGTGTGTTTTCTGACAAGCAATGCGCAACAATCAGTTAATTCTTCAGGAGGGAATGGAACAGGAACAGGCGGAAATTTTAGTTTTTCGGTTGGTCAAATAGATTATGTTTCTGCCACAGGCTCAAATGGTTCAGTTTCGCAAGGGGTACAACAAGCTTTTGAAATTATTGTTCTTGGCACAGATGCAATTCCAGAAATTTCATTGGAATTGAGCATTTATCCAAATCCAACAACCGATGTATTATTTATAAAAAATAAAAATGCAAATTTAGATTTCAACTATCAATTATTTGATATTACGGGAAAACTCATTACTGCCTCTTCCAAAATGGCCCAAGTAAACCAAATCGATATGAGTTCTTTTGAAAGAGGAACTTATATTCTTTTTATTCGGGCTAATAACAGCTTATCAAAATCTTTTAAAATTACAAAAAAATAAAGCGAGTATGAAAACCAATACACAAAACATAGCAAAAAAAATCATTTACCTATTTTTATTTTTCTGCTTTTTAAACGCAAATGCACAAGCACCCGAAAAATTTAGCTTCCAAGCAGTAGTGCGCAATACAAATAATCAATTCATTGCTAATCAAAATGTAGGATTACGCATATCGATACTATCAGTAGTAATGGGCTCTGAAAAACCCGAGTTTATTGAAACGCATACTGCCACTACAAATCAAAACGGATTATTTTCAATACAAGTAGGAAGCGGAACAGTGGTTTCTGGCTTATTGTCAACCGCATTGAATAGCAGCGCACAAAGCAAAAAAATAAAATGTGAAATTGACCCAGCAGGTGGTACTAATTATACTATAATTTCAAACGAACAATTGTTAAGTGTGCCTTATGCTTTAGAGGCAAAAAAGACTTCGGGTATAAATGCAATGTCGCAAGCTGATCGTGATGCTTTAACACCCGGCATTGGTGCAGTCATATTAAATACCAATACGGGTAAACCTAATTTTTACAACGGCACGGAATGGTTGAATTTTGATGGCAGTTCAGCCATTACAACGCTTGCTCTAAGTACAGAAAAGCAGATTAATTCATTTGATTTTTTAAAACAAGACAATCCTGCTTTGGCACAAGATGTTTCGGGTATTGTTAATGTTCAAGATCAAACCATTACGTTTTTATTTCCAGCTAATACGGCTATAAATCAATTAAAACCCAATTATGCCATAAGTCCAAAATCAATTTTGTTATTAAACAATGTTTTACTCAATAACACTACCATTATTGATGGAACACTCAACAATAGTATAACTATACAGGCAGAAGATAAAAGTATTGTTAATTATGCTTTAAAATTTAATTTTTCACCTTTAAAATCATCGAATACCAGATTTCCCAAAATGTGTGTTTTGTTTCAAAATTCGGGTGTTGGCAGCCAGCCTGTTGACACACTTTTTTATACTTATAATTCCAAAAATAGACTTATCGCATACAAGAGTAAATATGTAAAATATGAGTTTGATTATATAAACGACACTATTATTTCGAGAAGAAGAGGCTACTACACTAGCTCAAATGCACTTTACGAAACATACGACTTTAATTATCAAAGCGTCAATCCATTTACTAATATTTTATCTATTTCGTCGCCAAATGGTATTGGGAGTGTAACCAATTTTTGGTATTTGGAAGGACAAATAGAAAAATACAATATTAGCTATTATGATGCTGTAAAAGAAGAACATAAAAACACTTTGGACAATTTTAACCGTGTGATAACAGATAATAATTGGATGATTAATCCGAATAATAACAGGCTTGATTATACAGATACCTGGACATATTACGACACAATTTACGACCCCAATCCTTTGATAGGTTTACGAATGCCTGCAACTACCGATTATGGATATAGTTTGATAAAAAACAAAGCATTTGCAATTAAAACTTACAAACACGATAATAGTGGCAATAGCCCTTATGGTTCGGGTACATATTCGTACAATTACACCGTAAATTCTGATAATTATATCGTTAATCAAACAGATTTAGGCGGTAATCTTATTCTCGAATACATTTATTAGATGATTATTTCTACTTTACCAAATTAAAGATTAAACCACAATAGAAACAATAGGTAAATACTTTAAGCATTAAAAAGTGAGTAAAATCTCTTAAAATACCTTCAGGGATTTATCTATTGTGCTCTAAAATTTGTTTTTTCTTTGTTTTCTATTGTGTCTATTGTGGTTTACTATTAGTTGTGTTTAATTTTAGTAAAGTAGAATTATAAAATAACAAAAACTCAAAGTACCTGTCTTATTCCCTTCCTCCTCCCTCGCCTTTTGGCAAGGGTTAGGGTGAAGTCTGGGTTAGGGGCAGATATAAAAAACATAAAAAATACAAACAAATGAAAACAATAACAAAAGTCATTTTTCTTTGCTCTTTATTCTTTGTTCTAAACGTAAATGCACAAGCACCGAATAAATTTAGTTTCCAAGCTATAGTGCGAAATGCTAGTAATCAACTTGTTGTTAACCAAACTGTAGGCGTAAAAATTTCACTTATATCGGTAGTGATGTCCTCCGAAAATGCCGAATTTGTAGAAACTCATACAGTAACGACTAATGTAAATGGATTATTCTCTCTTAAAGTTGGCGAAGGCACATTGGTATCGGGAGATTTTTCGACCACAATGAATTCGAATGCACAAAGCAAAAAAATAAAATGTGAAATTGATCCAACAGGTGGTACTAATTATACTATTATTTCGAACGAGCAACTTACAAGTGTGCCTTATGCCTTAAAATCTAATTCATCCGTTTTTGCAAACAATGCCGATTTTGCTACAACTGCAACATCAGCAACATCAGCCAATTCAGTTGTTGGAATAGCAGGAAACGAGGGCTTTGTACCAGTTTTTGGAGCAAATAATGGACTGGGTAATTCAGGTATTTTCAATGATAGTGAATCGGGCAATGTAGGCATTCAAAATCAAAATCCAATTGTAGGATTGGATGTGGCAGGAAACGGAACCATATTGGCAAGAAAAAGAATTGTTTTAGGACCTGTTGGAGGAAACCCTGCAACAGAACCTGTGTGGGCTATGGATAATTACAACAAGGAATTTCGCTTATTTAGGCAATCCGATGTTTTTACGGATGGAAATACTTTTTTCGCAGTTGATTCCACTGGAAATGTGAAAATGACTAACAAGTTGAATGTGGCTGGCAACATCACGGCGCAAAAAATAACTACAAGCGCTGGTTCAAACTTAGGTTCAAACTGTAGCTTGGGCATCAACTCAAGCGTGGGTACAAACTTCTATGTTACCGGTTCGCAAATAGAGAAGTTAACTATTTTACATTTAACGGGTAATAATATTATCAATTATGACCTAACCGATACAGATCGGAATATTATTGTTATGCACGATGATTCGGAATACGGTAGATATCGGATTAATTTGCCATTATACCAACCCACTGGCCGCGTTTTGGATATTACGCTCTATTTAAACAGTGAAGGCGAACCTACGAAAAGTAGAAAATATGTTGAAATCACAAATTTATTACCCAACTGGATATATACCCATTTTCAAAATTTTACGGACGATGCTGTAGCTGATGGTGTATCTTTGGGGTATTCGTACAACTCTTTAGGGGATTTCACAAATACGGTTGTTCGTACATCTTTAACACACATGAGTTTGATTTACAGCGTCGAATTAAAATCGTGGCTTGTGAAAAGTTCAAATTATGCGTCGTCAACTCACTAATAATAATTTTACTTTACCAATACACAACCCTACGCCGACATGCAGTTACTCATAGCTTACATGGGGATATATTTATGTATTTCGGAATAATTTTTACAATAAAAGTACCAGAAAATTTTGCAAAGACGAAAAACAATCGTATCTTTGCACCGCTTTTGAAAAAAGGCACTAATGATTGTCTCATGGTGTAATGGTAGCACTGCAGTTTTTGGTTCTGCCTGACCAAGTTCGAGTCTTGGTGAGACAACAAAAAATAAACGGTTGATATTCACATTTGAATTTCAACCGTTTAATTTAAAAACCAATCTACAAATTGTCAATTTTGAATTGTCAATTAAAAATTAAATCTTGTCTTATGGTGTAATGGTAGCACTGCAGTTTCTGGATCTGCCTGTCTAGGTTCGAGTCCTGGTAAGACAACAAAATAAAACGCTATTAATCTGACAATTAGATTAATAGCGTTTATTTTTTATGATATTTCTACATATTTGCACCAGATATCGAAATATCCACAACTTAATTAGACATTTCTCAAAATTTAACAGATACAAACTAGGGCATTAGATCAATGTCATTATATCTGTTTTCCTTTCCAATTTCCTCTCCTAATATATATATAACCCAAGAGGGCGATGATTGTCCAGTAAACAAATTCGGACATCCAAACCACATAAACAGGCTGTGGATAAACAATTGCCGTAACGTAAACATAAGAAATGTAGAAGAAAAGCGTTACAACTTCGAACATGAAAGCTGTTTTGGTATTACCTGTGCCCGAAACTGCATTTACAATAATATTATTCAACTTTCGCAAGTAAAATAACTTGCTGATTTATAACAAAATAACAGCATATTAATTTGGTAAAGTCACTGAAAATCAGTAACTTTGTGTCGCTAAACAAAACCCAAATAATATGCTGCGACACAAAGATACAATAATACTTTCAGAGATTAATAGCTTTTTTACTTCAAGTGAAAAAGCAATGGAAACAATTTTTAGTTTCATGCGCTCTTTGACA
>CAMDNO010000044.1 GCA_945902955.1 Porphyromonas cangingivalis | reverse complement strand
ATCCTATAACGTATTTCATATTTTATTAGTGCTATGACAACGGACAACAGACAACGGAGGATTACTTTCCGCTGTTGTCTGTCGTCTGCTGTCTGTTGTCTTTATCTGAGCGCTTTATTCAACATATAATACACCTCATTATTCCGAATATCCTGTTTGAACTGACGGATGTTGGTATCTTTGTCGATAATCAACATTTCGATGTCCAATATTTCAGCATAATCTTCTAACATTTCAGTAGTAATTGAAAACGAGAAGCTAGAGTGGTGTGTTCCACCAGCTGTAATCCAAGCTCCGGCACCTACTTCGAGGTTCGGTTGTGGAATCCACAAAGCACAAGCTACCGGAAGTTTTGGAAGTGCCTCAGGTTTAATAACTTCTACTTCGTTTACAATCATGCGGAAGCGGTTGCCCATATCTACAATAGTAGCTGCAACACCTTGACCTTTGTGTGCTTGGAATATCAGACGAGCACAAACACCTGCATCGCCAATTCCTAAAAAATGTACTTCGATGCGTGGTTTTTCGGCAGCAATCTCAGGGTTAATTTCCAACATGTGCGATTGAAGAATGGAGCTGCTAGCACCATCGAAATTCAACACATAATCTTCTAGGAATGAACATCCGCCTGGTAGACCTTGTGCCATCACCCACATGGTGCGAGTAAGAGCTGCTGTTTTCCAATCGCCTTCGGCTCCAAAACCATAACCTTCGGCCATCAATCGTTGCGAAGCAAAGCCCATCAACTGGCTCATACCTTCCAATTCGTTGAAACTGGTTGTGAACGCTTTTGCATTTTTCGATTCCAGGAATCGACGCAAACCAATTTCCTGAGCAGCAGCCTGACGTACCGAAATGTGTTTTTCAGCACCGCGTTTGCAATCGTCAGCAAAATAGTATAATTTTTCGTATTCAGCAATCAACACATCAATTTCAGCTTCGGTAACCGCTTCTATAAAAGGAACAAGTTTCGCAATTGGCGCATTGTCAACATGGTAACCCAAGCGGATTTCAGCTTCCACTTTATCGCCATCGGTTACAGCTACATTGTTCATATTATCGCCAAAGCGAATAATCACCATATCCTGAGCATCGGCCTGAGCAGCACAAACGCGCATCCAGCCAGCCATTTTTTCGTGTGTCGATTTATCTTTCCAGTAACCAACTACAATTTTGCGGGGTTTGCGTAGGCGACTTGTGATAAAACCAAACTCGCGGTCGCCATGAGCAGATTGATTCAAGTTCATGTAGTTCATGTCAATTTCCGACCATGGAATTTGCTCGTTGAACTGTGTGTGAAGATGTAATAAAGGTTTTTTATAATCCATCAAGCCATGAATCCACATTTTAGCAGGCGAGAAAGTATGCATCCAAGTAATCATACCCACACATTTGGTGTCGCCATTGGCAGCACGCATAATATCAGCAATTTCCGATGAAGAATTTGCTGTACCTTTATAAACCACTTTTACCGGGAGATTTCCAGAATCATTCAGACCTTTTACCATTTCGTTTGAGTGCGCATCAACCTGAGTTACTGCGTCACCACCATACAGAAGCTGTGCTCCTGTAATAAACCATACTTCGAGATTTTCAAAAATCATATTCATTTAAATTTACCCCCAACCCCTAAAGGGGAGTCAGAGAAGTTAGTATTTTTTTTGTTTATATTTTTATACCCCTAACCCCTAAAGGGGAATAAGAGATGTTAGTTTTGTTGCTATTGTTTTTTTTACCCAAAATAATTGTAAATTCGTTCTTAAATAATTCCCCTTCAGGGGTTAGGGGTTCTTCCTTTCTTCCCCTTTAGGGGTTAGGGGTTATTGTCCATAATACGCACCCGGCCCATGCTTTCTAAAAAAATGCTTTTTAATTAAATGCGGATTCATAGTTAGGTTTGGATTTACGCCATAAGCGATATAGGCCATTTTTCCAACTTGTTCCATTACTACGGCATTGTGTACAGCATCGTCGGCATCTTTTCCCCATGAAAATGGGCCATGATTTTTTACCAATACACCCGGAATATGATCGGGATTCAATCCACTGAAACGTTCCACTACCACATTCCCTGTTTCCAATTCGTAAGCACCTTCCACTTCGGCCTGCGTCATATCGCGTGTACAAGGAATACCATCGCTAAAATAATCGGCGTGTGTGGTGCCAATGTTCGGAATGTCGCAACCCGCTTGTGCCCAAGCAGTAGCGTAGGTTGAATGGGTGTGTACTACGCCTCCGATGTTTGGAAATGCTTTGTAAAACACTAAATGAGTTGCGGTGTCGGACGAAGGTTTGTATTTTCCTTCAATCACTTTTCCGTCTAAATCCACCACAACCATGTCCTCGGCTTTCATGTCGTCGTACGATACACCCGAAGGCTTGATAACCACCAACCCACTTTCGCGGTCGATAGCGCTTACATTTCCCCATGTGAAAATTACCAACCCGTGTTTCACGAGTTCGATATTGGCATGGAATACTTTTTCTTTTAAATGTTCTAACATTGATTTTATTTACAATTTATTCATTTACTATTTACAATTTTTAGCTACGAGTTATTCGAATTAAAATATAAATGTTCAATTTACACTTATCAGTTCAAAATTATCAATTGTATTAAACTTTTGTTTTCTTTTGTGTCCTTTTGTGGTTTGAAAAAGTGGGAGCCATTACAACGAAAAATGCATCCCCTGTTCAATCAATTGGTCGTATTTTTGTTTGTTGAATTTATAATAGAATGCTCCTTTGCGCGATGAACTTTTATCTTTTTCGTCCAGTTTTTCGAGGATGTCCATACTCAACAATTTCTTACGGAAATTGCGTTTATCAATACTTTCCTGATAGATTGATTCGTACAAACTTTGCAGTATAGGCAAGGTAAAAAGTTCGCTTAATAAATTAAAACCAATAGGTTTAACTGCAGCACGACGTTGTAGCTGATTAATTGTATCGTGTACCATTTTGTTATGGTCGAAAACCAACTTCGGCATACTTTTCAATTTTACCCAACGTGCATCAAACTTGGCAGCTAAACTTTTTTCAAAATTTTCGATATTTACCAAAGCATAATAAGCCACCGAAATTACCCGTTCGCCAAGGTCGCGACCCAACTCGCCATAAGCACCCACTTGCTCTAAGTAAATATCGTCTATGCCAGTATAATCACGTACTACTCTTTTTGCTGCCTCTTGTACACTCTCACTTTTATCCACAAATCCACCCATTAGCGACCACTCCCCTATCATCGGTTCGAATGGACGCTTAGCAATAAGAACTTGAAGGTCATTGTCGCGAAAGCCTAGAATAATACTATCCACAGCAACTAAAAATGTATCTTTATTTGTATAAGGCGAACTGAACATTTTTATTTAAGTTTATAAAGTTAGAAAGTTGTAAAGTTATAAAGTTCGCAAAGCTTATAAAGTGCATCTAATCTGTATTTTAAAAACAATTTCTGTTTTGCTTAATTCCTTAAACCTTACAAGTGTAAAGTAAACACTTGTGTTTGAATATCAAGCATTAATTTTCATGTTTAACAACATAAAAATAGCGTATAAAACATATATACGCTATTTTAATTTACAACAATACAATTATTTGTTTCCTTTTAAACTTTTAATTTCGTGATTCAATTCATTTAAGCGTTCAATGATATGTTTGTAAAGCTCTTCTGTGTCGTTTTCCTTGTATTTAATCACATTTAGCTCCTGAGATAATTCCTTTTTGCTTTCTTCCATACTATTCATAATTACACCAATAAAAAGATTCATGATAATCATAGCTCCAATTAGAATGAAACTAGAAAAATAAAAGAAAGGCCATATAGATATTATTTGCATATTATTTTCGACAGATTTACCAAAAATATGTGCATTCATAATATCAGTCCACCCTTCGAGTGTGAGTATTTTGAATAATGTTACAAAAGCATGATGCAAATCACCAAAGTGCATTGGATCTGTTGCTCCAAAAAGAAAAACACCGACAATAGCATATACATAAAAAAGCACTCCAATAAGCATTAAAATATAGCCCATAGAAGGAATACTTTTAATTAATGCACTGATTAACAGTCTAAGTTTTGGAAATACAGTAATCATTCGAAGAATTCGCAAAACCCTTAAAATACGAAAAACTGCGAAATAGTGTGTATCGTTGAATGGAATAAGACATACGGCAACAATTACGAAATCAAAAACATTCCAAGGGTCTGAAAAATACAACCAAGGTTTTTTGCCGTTCGAAATTATTTTCAATGCAATTTCTATCGTAAAAAGGGCTATTATTAGTTGGTCGACTAAGGATAAAAGATCATAATGCTTTTTGGCCAAATCGGGATAAGTCTCTAATCCAATAATAACGGCAGAGAGTAGGATGAGTGAAAAAATAAAATAGTTAAAGGATTTTCCTTTAATTAGTTTACGAATATTTTCTATTAAAGTGTTCATGACTTTTTAGTTTTGGAGAACATTATTTTAATCATTGGCAATGAGGCAATTGCAACAAAAGCAACTAAAATATAAATTGAATAATTTATAACATTCGGATAAGCTTTACCAATATAATAACCCAATGGAACCAATGTACAAACCCAAGCAATGGCACCTAAGAGATTGAAAAGCAAAAACTTAGACATTTTAAAATTTGTAGCACCTGCAATCATAGGAACCAAGGTGCGTATAATTGGCATAAATCGTCCTAAAATGAATGCCCATATTCCAAAACGAGTGTAGAAACCATTTCCTCGTTCGAGATATTCCAGTTTAAAAAACCTTGACTTATTATTCGTAAATAATTTTTCGCCTAACCATTTACCTTTATAATAGCCTGTAAAATCGCCCAAAAACGAAGCCACTATTAACAAAAATAAAAGCAAGGGTAATGACATTTCAAGATATTCAGTACCACAAAACATTCCTGCTGCAAACAACAAATAATCTCCACCAGGCAAAACAAACCCAAGGAAGAAACCCGTTTCGATATAAACAATTGCCAATAAAAGAATTACACCCCCATATTCGATAATATGATGGCTATCAAAAATAAAATTCCAAAAATTACTATCCATTAAAATCATATACTCCTTTTTTAATACTGTAATACAATTAGGTTTAATACTCAAATTTTCTTCAAAATTAGCAAAAAATTATTCTTGTAACACTCTATGATTCTATTATTTAGCTTAAATCCTTTTTGTTATAAAAAAAATACCAAATTTTTAGATACCGTATATTTGTTTTAATTCTAACTTATTAATGCGCGAATTTATAGCACCTCTGGTTCGTCCAAAATGTTTAGCCATATCTTTAACGCTAACACCTTCGCAATACATAACGGTCAGCTCATCGTCGAGCTGAATAGTCCACGGCATATAAGCGTCAGTATGTGTTTTTCGTACTTCTTCAATTGAGTACGATTTAGTTTCTGTACTTTCAAACAGTATAGTTTCATTAATAGGAATATCGAATGGTTTATCTTGTATCTCGGTTTTCAAAATATGTATTTTGGGTGTACATACAAAACCTTCAGGAAGCAGCTTTTCGGGAATGTAAATACTATTTCGAGTACGTGTTACTGCCACATACAGTAAGTTTATTTCTTCGTTAATTTTAACAACGTCATGCTTACTTTTGTTTATATTCTCTTGGGTAATAAAATCAGGTACCAATTGCACGGTATCGTATTCCATTCCTTTACAGCGATGTATGGTCGAAAATATTATCTCTGCTTTATCCTTATCTTCATTTTCCACATGTTTTTGCTTCAACGAATTTAGAATATCGGGAATGTCGTTGCCATATTCTTTTACAATTTCAACCAACATACCAAGCTGTCTGTCCTCCGTTTTTTCGATATACTCTTCCAACTCCACCATGCTGCTCATTGTTTTAATCAACTTATCTTTAATCTGTTTCCGATTGTGATTAAATAGATTGAGCACATCATAAAGTGAAGTTCCATTATCGGCATAAGTGTACGACATTATATTACCCTCAAAATAAATACGTTGGATATTTTCCTTTTCCGAAATATATTCAATAGCCTTGAGCAAAAGGCCAAGATTTGTACGGGCTAAAATGGCTTTTACTTTATTTTCGGAAGAATTTCCTACCCCTTGAATTTTTAATGCATTTTCATCTATATCTTCATTCAACAGTTTTTTCCATTTCAAAATATCCATAGCCAGCAGCGCAATTTCGTTGCAAAACCGAAAGCTACGTGTGAGGTAAAAGGTTTTGAAATTTGCTCTTTCGAGCGAATTTACTGCAAAACGCCAACCATAGATTTGCTGATGCGTATCGCCAACAATCACTTTCACAGCATTTTGTTTTAGAAAAACATCTAACATAGCCGGCGAAGCATCCTGTCCTTCGTCGAAAAGGATATAATCGTAAGGTAGTTTTGGATTGGAAAGTTGGAATTTTTTTAAGTAAAAATCATGCGTAATTTCAATTTCTGCTTTGTCCATTTTAGCTAATAACTGCCTTGTTTTTAGCTCAATATATTGGTAATATTGTGTTACAAAACCCTTGGCAAGTGCGTCCGAAACAATATCTAAATAGTTCATTTCCTGAACCCTTTGCGCATTGCTATTGCAAAAATAAGCAGCAAATTTTGCCACATGATTTGCAATCATATAAGCTACTAACTTTTCAGCCGCTGTAATTTCGAGCATTTCGACCAATTCATAACTTTTATACTCCTGTACACGCACTTTGTAGGCGCTTCGATACATTATATGTCGAAAAGCCAAGGAATGAGCCGTTTCGATGTTTACATTATGTAAACCTTTGCCTGCAAACTTTTTAACAGCATCAATTTTTACCGATTTATTAAATGCTAAATACAATATTCTACTTCCGGCAGGTCGGGTGCGCGCATACTCAATAATGGTCGTAGTTTTACCCGAACCGGCTACTGCATTAATTTTAATGTCGCCGGTTGAGTTTAATATTTCGAGTTGCTCGGGGGTTAATTGCATGGAGATATTCGTTTAACTTAAAAAAATTGTTCTAATTCTTTCGCTATTTTCTTTTGCCAAGCAATAACACTCCCTGTTTTCAAATCTACCTGCAATACAGAACATTGCATTTTTTCGTTTAGCTTAGAGTCTGAATCAAAGTAAGTTCCACAAATCTCAGCTCCATTTCCAGGATAGATTAATGCTGTTTTTTGTGCTTTGAAGTATTCGTGATACACATACATTTGTCGCAAATCTTCGGTGGATGGATTATAGCCATTCAGATTTTTCCATTTGGTATCGAGCACCACGGTAAAATCTCCTTTCCGAATAACAATATCAGGACGAATGCCGGTTCGATAGCCGTTTTCGGGCTGCCAAAAGTATTTTGAAGTTTGAGCACTTACGATATAATCTGTACAATGCCTTCTTAAACTGACATAAATAAATTGTTCCCAAAGCTGATTCATATCAAACATTAACGCCAACACATTATTCCGACCTTTACTTACATCGGGGTGATATTGCAGCAACAACAATTTGGCAATTTCAATGGTTTTACGGTAACCTTCGGTTTTACGGTCGTAAACTAACTTTTCGAAATGTACTTCCGTAATTTTCGCCGATGGCATTTCAGGAAAAAACAACAGTAATGCTCCAATGCGACTGTGCAATGAGGCATTGGTATTGATTTGTTTGATAAACTTTATGGCAGTGTAAAGCAAAATATGCCATTGATGTTCAATGTCGTAGGTATTATGACGCACATAAAATCGTTCCTGATGACTCAAATTTTGTTGCAATTGTTTGCCGAAAACCAAACTGCCTTTTAGCGCTGTTGAATTACCTTCGGTTTTATGGTATTTCTTGATTAATCCGGTGTGAAGCAGGTATTCTACTTCGTTGATAAACATTTCGATATACAAATCGAGTACAGTATTGGGCTTGATTTTCAGATGACTGCTACTCGTAACTTTTACATCAAACGAACCTACAGCCCGCATCATATTAATCAACATATTGCGCCACTTTTTATCCGTCGATTCCGAATGTTCTGATTTGTCGGCTTTGGGCAAAACCTCAATTAGTAAATTACCAACTTGAATAACACCCACAAATTCGTTAAACTGTATCCCATTGTGCGTGAGGCTATAATACGGCACGCCTTTATCTCCATAAAATTTTTGAAGTGCATGGAGTTTCGGCTCGTCGAAAATAACCTGCTTTATTTCACACATAAAGCACTGCCCGAGTTTAATTCGCTCGTGCTCAAAAACGGTTATATGATGCCTGTACGTATTCAAATCAATTAATTTAAAAGACTTTTTATGGCTGTTTGCATATCAAATTCGTTGCTATCGACATCCACTATTTTGTAGATGGTGCGCTCAGCAAAATCGGCAGCATCGTACGCATCGTCAAAACTTGCAAACAAGTTTTTGCTATCCTTGTTTTTTTCAATCGTTACAAATCCACTTCCGAGAACTAATCCAATTTTGCCATAATCGCCAAAGAAATACTCCTGAAGCAAAGGAATTATTTTGTTTTTAAATGCTGATTTTAATTCACCCTCGGTTTGTACCGACATAAAATAACTATGTCCTATTTGATGGTCTTTATCCAACAGTATTTCAATGCGTTGATTAATGACATTCAATAATTCTACTAAATCAACTTCTCCTATTTTTCCGTCAACAGCTTTTCCATTTGTTTTAATAATCTCCGGCATTGGCATCATTTCCGTAAAACTAAACCTGCGACGTAAAGCAGCATCCAATGCTTCAACGCTGCGGTCGGCAGTATTCATTGTGCCAATAATGTAGAGATTTGATGGAACTCCGAATTTTTCTTTGCTGTAAGGTAAAGTAACTTCCAACGCTTCGGGTTTACCCAAACGTTTGTCTTCTTCAATTAATGTAATCAACTCTCCAAAAATTTGTGAAATATTTCCACGATTGATTTCGTCGATAATTAATACGTAGTTTTTGTTAGTGTGTAATTCTTCTTTAGTATAATGATATTTTGCAACTATGTGTGCGCCAACAGCTTTGACATAAGAAGGCCAATCTAAAGTCTCGCCCTTTTTTAAATAATGTTCAATAATATCCTTTTTGATAACACCTTCATACCGCTTATCTGTATTAGCGTGAAATTTCAAATTGCCTTTGGAGTTCTCATAAATAGTAAATTCTTTGGCATGTACGATTGATTCCAAAACCAGTTTGCCGTTATTTTCCTTAATTTCATCAAGAAGTTTCTTATAAACCTGTTCAAAATTATCACTCGAAATAGCCTTTGTTTTTGCCTGTTCACAAATTAATTTGAAAATACCCGGTTTAATCTCGTAAATCACTTCATTATCAACAGTTTCAGGTTTTATTCCTTCAATAAAATCCTCATAACTCATACTCTGATGAAATGTTGTAAATATAATCTGCCCATCGCTGACCAATCTTTCGAATTCTTGTTTTACAAGTTTCCTTTCTTGATTTAAATCAAAATTAGGATTAATAATTTTAATTGCATTATTAATTGTATTGTATGTTTTCCCTGTTCCCGGAGGGCCGTAGAGGATTTGGTTGAGAGGTTGAATTATTTTTGAAAGTTCATTTGTTTTTTTCATAATTCCTAAAAGTCTTTCGTAATAAGTTTGATAATCAGAATGATTGGATGGATAGTCTGTTATATCCGTGAGTGTTTTTAATACTAATTGGTGGTCGGTTTTCCAATTCCCATTCAACTGCCAATCCACCTTTCGGCATTTTTGAAAACTTGTTCGTTGCGTATCGTAATAATAATCTGACTTCACAATCCCATAACCCAGAAGTTCGCTTCGCCCTTTTTTAACAATAACTACATCTCCAATATTAATACTATTTTTAAATTCAAAATTTGCAGCAACATCATTTTTCTTTGAGTCAGTCGTATTTTCTGTTTCTTGAAGTTTAAGTTTTATTTCTTCTTTGGTTGAATAATTATTCAAATCGCCCAAATAGTCCCAGCCCAACCCCATAATACCCTGTTCGTAAAACTCTGTCCATAAGTTAGCATTTTCGCCAGGCGAATACAGCCAATAACAAATTGTTTCTGAGTAATTTATAGTATTTAACAATGTATTATATTCATTTTTAGTTGCACTAAAGTTTGTACCCTGATTTCCTATTCTCAAACCTTTTAAACTCTCTATTTTCCTTACTGTATATTTCGAAATAGGTCGGTTTACCAAATTATGTGTTATTTCAATATCCACTTTAAGCGTACTCTTATCTTCCGTTTTCCACAAATGGTCGTCGGGCGAAACATTATTTTCGTGTGGCAGCGATGTCAATTCCGCAAGCGCATAGCAACCTGCTTTGCTTCCAGTAATCCAAAGAATTACCTTATCGCCCACTTTCATTCTTTCTTTGTGTGCCGACACAGTCCAATCTGTAAGAATTTCATTTCGCAATGCCGTCTCAAAATCAAAAACAGTAGGATTTCCCTGAAAAATCCAATAATTTGTTTCTGTGTTATTCATTACAAACATTTGATACAATACATCTTGCGCCAAAAGTAGTCTGGTTTTATCCTTGTAATAATCATCGCCAATAGTCAAACTGTCGATCAAACTTAGAAGTTCGGTATCCTCTACTAAGTAATTGTCAACCAAATCATTAATTAACTCATAATAATGTACAAGTTTTTCTCCTGCATTTTTAGATTTAATGCCCAGAAATTTACAATACTCTTCGTAATATGAACTTTTGTAAAACGTGTATTTTTCGGGATTGTGAAAAGTAAGATAAGCCGATATAGTTCGCTCATCGTGATGAGGTGATTTTTCTCCTTTTGAATCTTTGTAAATAGCAGTGGTTTCTGCCATAAAATTGTTAATTCGAAGCTGTAAATCTTGATTTTCATCAAATAAATTACGCAAGCAGGCACGATATTTATCCGAATCATGTTTGGCTAATCGACTCGATGTGGCTCTTGCCAACTGAAAAACCAAATTATTCGGAGGAGGATAAAGGCTTCTGATTTCTGCTACAAAATCTTCTGCCTCAAAATTTGGTTTCCCCTTTAGCGATTCTACAAGTTTCCATTTGTAGCGTTCGTATTGAAGCTTATCGTTAGCAACAATTACTTTATATCTATCAATCAGCGATTTAATTGAATTATCTGATTTATCAATTATTTTAAAACCCATATTTTCCAAGTAATTATTTGTTTGGCTACCTCCAGTACGTTCCCAAATTTTTTCTCCATTCATCTGTTCGTGGGCGTATCGCAACACTTCTTTTGGTGGATATTGTTTTCCATTTATTTCGACAAGCCATCTGGTCGAATCTATTAATTCAACACCCTCTGTTTCAATTTTAGTTATTGCACTTATTATATGCTCTTTAGTTATTTTTTTTGGTTCAAATGCCATAAGTTTTAGTATTACAAATAATTATCTTAGTACTATGAGTATTTTCTTTAAATTTAAATCGTAAAACACAATCTCTACTCCACCATAAAAATATCCACATCAATTTTGTGCCAGTTTCCTTTTGTAGTAATGGATTTTATTCTGCAAAAAAAAGCTTTTCCGGCATCCATCAGTCTCGAAATTACTTCGTTTTGCTCCATTGGCACCCAACCTAAGCGATTTTCATTCAGGTAAATACCAATAGCCAAGTCGTCGTATTCGTTTTTGGGGTGGCGAAGCATGCGCAATTTCGAATCGATGGTAAGTTCGGGCAAGAGTTCATCCATGTTTTTACAAAAACTTGTACCTGCTACTGTTACGTGCAACAAAAAAATCTCCCTCGTAAAAGGAGCAATGGCTTCGACACCGCCTGTGCCTATAAATGCAAGCATTTCGGGCGTTAATTTTACTATTCCGGCTTCCATGTTTGCATCAATTTTAAGTATTCCGATTTTGCTTTTAATTCCTTTTCTATCATATTTACCTGCACATCTATTTGCAATTGCTCATCTTCCACCCATTTTTCATCTTTTATTTTTTCGCGGTAAATAAAAGGAAATGTGCTGTTTAACTTTTCAATTTTCTGACTCAAATCGTCGATAACAGCCTTTATTTTTCCCGCTTTTGCTTTTATATCCGGAACAAAATCAGGCACTTTCGCTTCCGCATTGGTCAGGTAAAGCAAAATTTCGTTGAGCGCACGCAAATCGCCCAAATCGTAAGCTGCTTGCACTTTCAGAAACAGCTCTGCCTCCTTGGGGGGTTGTGTTGGATTAATATCGGGGTGAAGTTTTTTAACTAATAATTTATAAATTGCTTTCAGCTTTTTAGCATCTTCGTCGCTGATAAAATCGGATTTCAGAAACTCTTTGGCGGCAGCAAGCTGTTGTGCGTCATTTTC
The DNA here is from genome assembly GCA_945902955.1 of Porphyromonas cangingivalis. Taxonomy (GTDB): domain Bacteria; phylum Bacteroidota; class Bacteroidia; order Bacteroidales; family Paludibacteraceae; genus Paludibacter. The sequence continues at coordinate 12,998 of CAMDNO010000044.1, read as the reverse complement.
TATTTTTTGGTAATAATCGCTGAAAATCTGAGTGATTTTTGTATCAATTTTGTGCCAATCGGGCAATTCGTTGCGGTTAAAATAAGCCTGAGCCATTTGTATGCGCTGATTGAGCTGCGCCAAATCGCCCTTGAGTGTAAATAACCGAAACTGAAACTGCCCCAGCAGCGTAAGGTACAACGACGTAAGTAGCGGTTCTTCGTATTGTAGCATATAATTTCGCTGTTCAAACAATTCAGCATAATCCTTTTTCAGGCTATCCATAAGTTTGAGCAACTCTTTTGTTTCGTTTGGCAAGTCAATCATTTGTGTCATTTTTGATAAAAAATTCAACGTTTAACTTTAAAAATATATCACACCTCCACAATCTTAATTTCCTCTTCCGTCAACTCATACAATTCATACACCATGCGGTCAATTTCCCTGTCAGTAGTGTCTATTAGGTTTTTAACTTCGAGGGCTTTGGTTTGTTCGGCGCTGAAGTAGTCTTCCCATTCGGCTTCCTGAGCAAGGGTGAATTTTATCTTTTTCTTGCCAAGTTCGGTTACGAAATCTTTGTAAGTGAGCGTATACCAATTTTGAAGCTTGCCCGGCAAGTCTTCCATACCAAACTTACGCTGAAGCATACGTTGGAATTTTTGAGAAACGGTATTTAACTGTTTGGTTAACAAAAGCATTTTACTGGCTTTGCTAACAAAAGGTTCTTGCTGCTCAGTATTATCAAATAAAAAAATTGGAAAGTTTCGAATATCTTCAGGTAGAATACTGACTCCACCTTTTAGCATTATCAAATAATAATAAGTACTTAGTTTTGAATTTATTAAAGCCAAAACTGCCAAGTCGTTTATTTCATTATTTTTATTTAAATGTTCTGATTTTGGTCGCTTAGCTGGTACAATATAGTCTTCAATTTCTACTCTTTTTGAACATATTATTAGTTTTTGGTCAATGTAATACCCTTCGTTGTCATAAGTTGCGTTCAAACCATCCGAAATAGCACGAATTAATATTTTATTTTTATTATGTAGTTCAGGGAAAGTTGGTCTTGACATGATATTTATATCGTATTCCAAGTATTTTTTGTTAAAATCAATGTAATACCGACTAACATCTTTACCTTCAAGATATGGAACACATTTATCATTTACCTTTTCTGCAAAAAGAAAATCGTCTTTTTTTCTACTATCAATTTTACTAAATGCAACTATACCTTTACTAACATAATATATAGATTCAAATAAAACGCTTTTTTCTTTGATTTTTTTTGTAATTTGTATAGAACTATCATTTAAATCTAATCTAAATTGGAAAGAGTCTGTTTTTGTAAATTCATTTTGATTAATCTCAAAATAACAATCCTGAAAATCACTAATCTTTAATTTAGGTTTGAATATTTTTACGAAATTATTATCTGATTTTTTCTTTGTTATTACTAAAATGCTTGCTTCAACCATTACATCGGCAAAAACTCTAAAACCGGTAAAATCAACAATTTGGGTTAGAGTATTTTCTTCAATGATTTTTTTTCTAACAAGAGTACCATAAGGCACTGACATTATTACTGAAGGTATAATATAGCTAATATGACCGTTTCTTTTTAATAAGCTAATTCCTTTTTCAATAAACAACACATATAAATCATACTTTAAATGTGTTGTGGTGTATGATTTAGAAAGATTAAAATAGTCTCTATCTATACTTCTCATGTTATAAATATTTACATACGGCGGATTTCCAATCACCACATCAAACCCTTTGTTCTTTGTTTGATATGCTGCTTCGGGTGCTGAAACTGCTTGTAGTTTATCGGCATATTCGGTTAGTTGCCGGGTTATTTCCAATGCTTCTTTTGATAAGGCAATTCCTTGCTCGGCTTTTTGCTGGGCTTCGAGCGATTTTTCTTTAATTAGTTGCAGATAATCGGGCGTTTGGGGTAGGTCTACAATAACCGTAGGTTCTGATTCTGCACTTGCGCCAAACACTTGCGGAAATTCTTTTTCCCAATTGAAAGCCTTCTCGCCTGCAACAGCAGGGTCATCAATCAGCGAATTGCCGCATTTAATATTGTTGTTGAGGTCGTTCAGTTTGCGGTTGGGTCGTGCGGTACGTAGCCACAGCGAAAGTTTGGCTATTTCCACACTTTCCTCGTTTATGTCAACCCCAAACAGGTTGTTTTCCAAAATGCTCGTTTCCACATCACTCAACACCAAGGTATCTCCAAAAAGCTTTGCCTGCAATTCGTCGATATAGCGATGCTCGCGTATCAGAAAATCCAATGCTTCAACCAAAAATGCCCCCGAACCACAAGCCGGGTCGCATATAGTGATTTGCAATAACCATTCGCGGTAGGCTAAGAGCTTATTGTATTGTGCTTGTTTTACTTTTTTTTGCAATGGGGCATGCCCCATTGTCTGCAAGGGGGCACGCTCCCTTGTTTCTATACCGAGTTCGGTTTTTTTCTCCTCACAAAGTTTGCCCACCGTATTATCCACAATATACTTGGTAATATATTTGGGCGTGTAAACAACACCATCGCGTTTGCGTTTGGTTTTCGATTTGTCAAATTCCTGACCTGTAGCCAAAGCGGTCAATTCATCCAATTCGTTCAGCGAATTTTCAAAAATATGCCCTAAAATATTTACATCTACCTCGCTTTCAAAATCGTAATCGGAAAGTTTCAGCGTGTGTCGATAAAGCAAATCGTCGTCAATTTGCACTACGTCCAACACATCGTCTGACTTAAAAAGTCCACCATTATAAGCAAATATATCGTGGTGTTTGCCTTTGTGTCCTGTGTTCAGATAACCAAAATACAACATAAACCGACTGTACAAAGGAGTGTATGCATCCAAATCTTTCAGATCGTTCCATTGTTTCAGAATTTCACGTACCGAATTGGGCGGTAGCAGTTGGCGGTCTTCGGCAAACAGCAGAAACAAGAAGCGGTCGAGTAGTTTTTGCGACTTTTTAAATAGCAGCAATTCGTCCATTTCGGGATTTAATGCCACTAAATTTTGATGCAGCTCTCGTTTAAATTGTGAATAATCTTTGTACAGATTTTTGGTAATACTATCTTCTTCGCTTATCGAAGCATTTTTGATTTTTTTAGGCAGGTCGGCAGCTATACTTTCGTAAGCCAAACAAATCCAAAGCAATTCAAACTCTTTTTGAGTAAGCGTAAACAGGTTAAACTCGATGTGTTCAATAGCATTATCGATATAAAATCGCAGCTTTTCGAAGTTGGAAATAACAATGTAAGTACATTCTGGTTGGTTATTTTTATAGCCAAAAGCCTGTGGTTCCACTTTATTTAAATCGGTGGTGTCGGTACCTTTTAGTTCGATAATAGCGCTTACCAAGGGGGCATGCCCCCTTGTCGGAGAAGAAAGAAGAATCGCTCCGTCCGCCTTTTTGCTATCCTTTACATTTTTATATTCGGTAGTGAGGTTAAATTCGGCATTGGGGTTAAGCGTGTAGCCGAGAATATTAACAAATAAATCGCGCAAAAATCCTTCCTGATACTGCTCTTCCTTACTTGCACGAATGTTTTGCTGCACGTCGGAGTTGTGAAAATGGGCTTTAAACTGAGCGTAAGCAGCATGTATTTTTTCCGAATTTAAAGCTTTTAGGTATTTGTTTAAAACCGTATTTTGATAAAACGCCATAGTAATGTTTTTTGTAAGTGGTTGCCAACTTTTTGAAGCCCCAAAACTACAAAAAACAATTCAATTTTCGCAATGATTATTTGAAAATATTCGCTTGTGCAATAAACCTTTTCAAATTCTGTTTGTTATGTTTGGTATAAATTATTTCAAAAGTGAAAAATTATTCAATTAACTAGATATTAATAACAAAAAAAAGAAAACAAAATTATGGCAGATGATCCAGTAATTTGTACATGTTTGGACATGACAAGAAGTGAAATTTTAGACGGAATTCGCACTCACAAATGTAAAACGTTAGAAGAAGTAGGCGATGCAATTGAAGCAGGAGCTGTTTGTGGAAGTTGCAACGACGACATTCAGGAAATACTTGATGAAGAAAATGCTTAAATTAAAGTTAGCATAAAAAAAGGGAAATACAGTGTTTGTGTTTCCCTTTTTTTATCATTTTTTTTTGAGATTTATCGATGATTTCCGGATGTTCATCTTGGCAATTAAACTTACTGTTCGGTTTGGTTTTGGATTTTCGTCGAGTTGTTCTAATAGTAGTTTGGCTGCCGTTTCACCAATTTCGAATGTAGGCTGTTCGATGCTTGTTAGTTGTGGTTCAACCAATTGTGCAATTTCCGTTTCCGAAAAACCAACCAAAGCCACATCATCGGGACATTTTAATCCGGCTTCTTTTATAGCTTTAAGTGCGCCGAGTGCAGTTGGGTCATTGAAACAGAAAATGGCATCAGGTAAATCATTTTTTGTAATCAGGCCCTGCATAGCAATATACCCTTTTTCGCTAAATACTCCGGCTGTTACAATTGTTTTTTCGCTTATTTCGCGATGATGCTTTTTCATGGCATCGATAAACCCTCTTTTTCGTTCTTTCGAAACCGATAGATTTACAGGGCCTTCGAAATGATAAATCTTTTTAAATCCGTTGTAAATGAGATGTTCGGTTGCAAAAAAGGCTAATTTATAATCGTCGATAATCACTTTTGGAGCAGCAACTTTTGCCGAAACACGATTAAAAAACACAATTGGAATACCGCTATCAATTAATCGTTGGTAATAATCGTCATTTTCGCCTTCGCGTGTTATCGAAATCAGAATGCCCTCCACCATATTACTTTCAAGCAATTTCAAATTTTTTTCCTCAATCTCCATCGACTCCTGCGATTGCGTAATTAATAAATGAAATCCGGCTTCGTCAATCACTTTTTGAATACCTGAGATTACATTTGGGAAAAATGCGCTTTTGAACTCGGGTACCACTAAGCCAATTGTTTTGGTACGTTTATTCTGAAGGCGAGTAGCCATTGGATTCGGACGATAGTTTTGACGCATAGCCTCTTCGCATACTAATTTTTTAGTTTCCGGATTCACATCCCAGCGGTCGGCTAATGCACGAGATACCGTTGCGGTAGAAATATTCAGAGCCTTAGCAATATCTTTTATGGTAGCGTATTTTTTCATTACATGATTTTATATAGCAAAAATAAAGTATTTTTTACAATCTAACATGCTGTAAAAAAAACAAGATGTATATGTAATTATAACAAAATGACATTTTGAACAGCTTAAAGACTTAATCCATCTATATTTACATCGAATTTATGAAAAAAAACTATCAAATAAATAAGTGAGCTTCATTATTGATAAGATTCTTGAATTATTTGTAAAATGACTCCCAACCCCGAAAAATATAGCCGTCAAGCTAATTTCGCATATTTCCGCTCCAAGTCCATCAGCTGACGGAGGTGTAAATTAGTATTGTCTCTGAAAGTTAATTATTAAATTTTTAATCAGTCAAAGTAGAATTAGAAAATAATAGTATTTTAACCAACCAGCAAAATTTAAATAAATGCTTTAAAATTTCGGATGTAATCGTTTACGATGATTTTTTGCTCAATGTAATCGTTTACAACGCATTTTTTTTAAAACTAACATTTATATTTTCACTATATATTTTACATTTGCACCGCTGATACTACAAAAAAAATCAAAATTATATGGCAATTTTAGATTACATCACCATCTTTCTATTTACAGCCGGGATTTTAATAGCCGGTATGTCGTTTGCAAAAACGGGCTCCAGTATGAAAAGCTTTTTTGCCGCAGGTGGCGATGTTCCCTGGTGGATAAGTGGGCTTTCGCTTTTTATGGGCTTTTTCTCGGCAGGTACTTTTGTAGTTTGGGGCTCTATTGCATACAGTTATGGCTGGGTGGCTATTACCATTCAACTCACTATGAGTCTCGCCGGTTTTTTGGTTGGTGCGTTTTTGGCACCACGATGGAAAAACACCAACGTACTCACAGCTGCCGAATATATTACCAACCGTCTTGGACTTAAAGTTCAGAAAGCATATACCTATATATTTTTATTTATTTCGCTATTTACTACCGGTGCATTTTTGTATCCTGTGGCTAAAATTGTGGAAGTTACCACAGGTTTTCCCTTGCAATCGAGTATTTTGTTGCTGGGTGCAATCTGTATTATTTACGTTACAGTGGGTGGTTTACGAGCTGTGGTTGTAACCGATGTGCTTCAGTTTGTGATTCTTACAGCAGCTGTATTAATTGTTGTGCCACTTTCGTTTCAGAAAACAGGTGGTGTAAGTGCTTTTTTAGATAAAACACCCGAAGGTTTCTTCTCCATTTTTGCAGGCGAATTTACACCGCTTTTTATTGTAGCATTTGCCATTTATAATATGTTCTTTTTGGGCGGAAACTGGTCGTACATACAACGTTACACTACCGTTCGAACTAAAAAAGATGCGCGCAAAGTAGGTTTACTTTTTGGGTCGTTGTATCTTATCTCTCCCATTTTGTGGATGTTACCTCCAATGATTTACCGCACTATAAATCCCGAACTTTCAGGATTGGCCGATGAAGGTGCTTACCTTATGATGTGTAAATTGGCACTACCGCAAGGACTACTCGGGCTAATGCTTGGCGGGATGGTTTTTGCAACTGCAAGTTCGCTGAATGGTTCGCTCAATATTGCCGCAGGCGTATTTACAAATGACATTTACAAACTGATTCGCCCTAATACTCCTAACGATAAGTTAATGAAAGTAGCACGCTATTCTACCATTGGTTTTGGGTTGTTGGCTATAGTAGTGGCATTGCTTATACCGCTTATGGGTGGCATTGTAAATGTGGTTATCAGCGTGGCGGCACTTACCGGTGTACCCCTTTATTTACCAATAATCTGGACGTTATTCTCGAAACGTCAGAATGCAACAAGCGTATTATCAGCTACACTTATCAGTCTAATTATCAACGCTATATTTAAATTTGTTACGCCAGCTTTGTTTGGTTTTGGTTTCGATCGGGCAACAGAAATGCTGGTTGGTGGATTAGTTCCAATCGTGATAATGACTGTTTTCGAAATTTATTTTATTGCTAAAAACAAACGCGATGCTAAATACGACGAATATAAAGTATGGCGTCAACAGCGTGAGAATGAAGTGAACGCTGAACTATCTGCAGATTTAAAGAGTGGCGCAAGCAATTCGGACAACAAGCAAAGCTATAAAGTGATTGGGATTGGCATTAGTCTTACTGGTATAGCCATTTTTATTATGGGAATGCTAACAAGTGGTTTCCAACAAGCTGTAGTGGTGGGATTGGCATCTGTGCTAATGGCTTTTGGAGGATGGATATTTGTGAAGATGAAGAAATGACCCCAAATCCCTAAAGTGGATGTGAATTAGTACCGTATGGTAACTTTTTATAAGCCATTTATAGTTTGAAAAACTAAGGTAAAAATGAAAATGCAATTATAAATTGTAAATTGTAAATGAAAAAATTGTAAATGAAAAATAGATGATAATACAAGATTTTACATCAAAGAGAGAATTAACTAAAATTGAGAAACAGTTCGATTTAGTTGTTATAGGTGGAGGTTTGGCAGGCGTTTGTTGCGCCATTACAGCTGCCCGACAAGGTATTAAAGTGGCACTTATACAAGATAGACCTGTGCTGGGTGGCAATGCTTCGAGCGAAGTACGCCTTTGGGCGTTGGGAGCCACCTCACACATGGGTAATAACAACCGCTGGAGCCGCGAGGGTGGTGTGATTGATGAAATTTTGGTTGAAAACACTTTTCGCAACAAAGAAGGCAATCCTGTACTTTTCGATATGGTGCTGGTTGATAAAGTGTTGGCCGAAAAAAATATTGAATTATTCCTGAATACCATCGTTTTTGATGTTGAAAAGTCATCCGAAAAAGTAATTTCGCAGGTTACGGCATTTAATCCCCAAAACCAAACGGAATTCATATTCAAAGCTGAGCTTTTTGCCGACTGTTCGGGCGATGGCATTGTTTCCTATCTTTCGGGTGCATCATATCGCATTGGTGCTGAGGACAAAGAAGAGCATTTGGAACTTTTTGCACCCGATAAAAACGAATATGGCGAATTGTTGGGTCATAGTATTTTCTTTTACATGAAAGATACCGGCAAGCCAGTTACGTATGTAGCACCGGATTTTGCTCTTAAAGATATTGAATCAACTATCCCCAAAGTAATGAAACCCGAATACTTCAGCACGGGACATCATGGTTGTAAATACTGGTGGTTGGAGTATGGCGGGCGAATTGATACCATACACGATACCGAAGCCATTAAATACGAATTGTGGAAAGTGGTGTACGGCATTTGGGATTATATCAAAAATTCGGGTAAATATCCCGAAGCTGCCAATTATACCTTGGAGTGGGTGGGCGTAATTCCGGGCAAGCGCGAAAGTCGCCGATTCAAAGGACATTATATGCTAACGCAACAAGATGTTATCGAACAACGTAATCATTACGATTCGGTGGCTTATGGCGGTTGGTCAATCGACTTACATCCTGCCGATGGTGTTTATAGTGCCAAGAACGGTTGTAATCAGTGGCATTCCAAAGGTGTTTACCCAATTCCTTATCGTTCATACATAAGTTATGATATTGACAATCTATTTATTGGTGGCCGCTTGATGAGTGCTTCGCATGTAGCTTTCGGGTCGAGCAGGGTAATGTGTACATCGGCTCATGGCGGACAAGCCATTGGTATGGCAGCTGCATTGTGTGTGAAATCGAAAAGTAAACCGGCTGATTTTATCGCTCCCGAGGAGGTAAAAAAGATTCAGCGAGCTCTTATTACAACAGGTCAATATATTCCGCAACTGAAACTAAACGAATTTGGAGGTGTAGCAGCAAAAGCAGAGATTACAGCCAGTAGCGAACTGAAATTATCAGAAATTGCTAAAGGCGATAGTTATTTCAAACTCGATTATCCGGTAGCAATGCTTTTACCATTAAAGGACAAAGTACCTCATATTAAGTTTATTGCAAAAAGCGAAACGGACACAACCATTGATATTCAAATTCGAACAAGTATAAAAATTTTCAATTTTACTCCGGATGCATTATTATTTCAAAAAACATATACCGTATCAAAAGGAGAACAAAGCATTGAAATTGATTTTGACGAATTAGGTATTGAAAAAGGTTATTATTTTATTTGTATAATGAAGAATTCGGCTGTGCAAATTGCCGAAAGCAACCAGTTGATTACAGGCGTAATGTCCGTTTACAACTACCAAAATCCGGCAGTTTCTAACTATGGAGACCAAAAACCTACCGAGAATATTGGTGTAGATAGTTTTGAGTTTTGGTGTCCCAAACGCCGTCCACAAGGTAAAAATTTAGCCATGACTTTTGAACCGGCTATTGAAAGTTTTGAAGTTGAAAATGTACGAAACGAAATATTCCGTCCGCTTGTAAGTTCTAACGCTTGGGTTGCCGATTTTGAAGATGAAAATCCAACTTTGACACTCAATTGGCAAAAAAAAGAATGGATTTCGGAGATTAAATTATTTTTCGATACCGACTCCGATCATGCTATGGAAAATGTGCAAATGGGTCATCACGATTCGCAAATGCCATTTTGTGTAAGCGAATATCAAATTATGGACTCAAATGGCGTAGTCTTGTTTTCCAAAAACAATAATCATCAGACAGTAAATACAATAAGATTCCCCAACGCTATCCAGATAAACTGTTTGAAAATCATGCTAAAACATCCAACCAAAACTACGCCAGCAGCATTGTTTGGCTTAATAATAAATTAAAATAATATTCTCAGTATTCTAATAGTTTTTAAATGTATCACGAATGAAAAAAATCGCAATTCTAATTTTCCTATTGCTGCCAACACTATTTTTGTTGGCTCAGGAACGAATTATTAAGGGTGTGGTAACCGACGAAACCGGTACGCCTGCTCCTGGAGTGAGTATTTTGGTAAAAGGAACAACCGTTGGTACGGCAACGAATATGAACGGTGAGTATTCGCTGAAATTACCATCTAACTCTGCCGTAATAACATTTTCGTATATTGGTTATTCCACTTCCGAAGTAAAGTATACCGGAAATGCAGTTATTAATTTAAAATTACAGCCCAGTGCTATTAACTTGAAAGAGTATGTAGCGGTAGGTTACGGTACACAGCCAAAAGCTACAATGACGGGTTCGGTAAGTTCGGTAAGTTCGAAGGAACTACTAAAATCGCCTGCTGCAAATATGGCTACAGCTCTGATTGGACGAACTCCAGGGCTTACAACCTATCAAGCAAGTGGGCAGCCCGGCGCCGACGGAATTACCATGCGAATACGTGGTATCGAAACTGTAAATGGTTCAAATCCACTTATATTGGTAGATGGAGTAGAACGTGATTTTACGCAATTGGACCCAAATGAAATTGAAAGCATTTCGGTACTAAAAGATGCTGCTTCGACAGCGGTATTTGGGGTACGTGGTGCTAATGGAGTAATGATTATCACCACCAAAAAAGGAGAAGTGGGACCTGCCAAGGTAAGTGTAACCTCCAACTTTTCGGTGCAGGAACCTACCCGTATACCCAAAATGATTGGTGCCGAAACCTTTTTGCGCATGTACAACGAGGCTCAGCTGAATGATGTACCAACCGCTATTCCTCGTTTTTCGGAAGAAGATATAGCAAAGTATGCGGGCAAAGAAAATATGCTCGAATATCCAAATAATGACTGGTATGATTTGATGTTGAAATCGAACGCAATTCAACAGCAACATAATATTACTATCAGTGGTGGAACTAAGCTAACAAAGTACTACACTTCGGTGGGCTATTTAACGCAAGATGGTTTAATGAAGGATTATTCGAAAGTATTAGACCGCTCTTTGGATAATAATTATAGATACGACCGCATTAATTTACGTTCGAATATCGACATTGATGTAACACCAACCACTCAAATTGGTGTAATGATTAGCGGTATAGTTTCGAAAACAAACGATCCGGGCTTCAACTGGACAACTTTAATTTCTTCTACACCAATAAGTTATCCTTTAATTTACGACGACAAAATAATTACAAGCACTATAAATTTCGCACCAAGTCCGTTGATGTCGGCAGTGGGTACAAGCTTATCACAAAAAAATGCCAATACCATTGCACTTACATTGAATTTTAAACAAAAGCTCGATTTTATTACCAAAGGTTTGTCGGCTCGTGGAATGGTTTCGTATGATAGTTATTACGAAAACAAAGTAACTCAGGGACAAGGTTATATTACCTACCGTGTCGATTATCTGCCCGATGCCAATGGTGATGTAGTAAGGCAATTACAACCTTCGGGCGAAAAATCCTTGGTATCGAACCCAACGAGTGCATTTGGTGGAAATAGAAAGATTCACGCTGAGGGAGCATTGGAATATAAACGATCGTTTGGCGGCCATAATGTGAGCGGATTAATTTTGGCTACACTCGACAAAAAGTGGTACTCAACCGATATTGATAAAGATGTGTACTTTTATATACCTGTAACTTACAATGGAATTGTGAATAGAATGACTTATGATTATAAGTCGAAATATTTATTGGAGTTCAATATGGGTTACAATGGTTCTGAAGCCTTCCCAGCCGATAAACGTTTTGCGTGGTTTCCGGCAGTTTCGGCTGGCTGGAATGCAGCCGAAGAAGATTTCGTGAAAAATATTGTGAGTGATAAAGTTTTAGACAAACTGAAAATCAGAGCTTCACACGGTATTGTAGGTAATGATGGAACAAATAATTCACGTTTTTTATATTACAGCAGCGGCTATGTACCGGGTGGTGGAGCCATGTTTGGTGATGTAAGCCAAAGCACGAAAACAGGTTATCGCGAAGATAAAACAGGGAATAGCACTGTAACTTGGGAAACGGCAACCAAACAAAATATTGGTATTGAATTGTCGATGTTCAAAAGCAAATTCACCTTTAACGCAGATGTATTTGCGAGTGATAGAAAAAATATTTTAATGAATGTAAACTCCATACCTATCCATGTGGTAATGATGGGTACGAGCGATTATTACAATATCGGACAGGTAAAAAATCATGGTTACGAGTTGGAAACAAAATGGCGTCAGAGCATAGGAGATTTTTCATATTATTTTGGTGGAAATTATTCCTTTGCGCGTAATAAATGGATTGAACGGGACGAAGTAAAAGACCCTAATAATCCACAACTCTGGACTACAGGCCGACGCATTGGCGAGAATTTTGGCTTAGTGGCAGATGGTTTCTTTAATAATGCTGATGAAGTGGCTCAAGGACCAGTTATTGGTAACCCAGGCGTTGGTAATGCCCGATATATTGATGTTAATGGTGATGGTGTAGTTACTGTTCAGGATATGATTCCACTTGGGAGTCCAACATTTCCGGAAGTAAACTACGGGTTCAACTTTGGTGCTTCGTACAAAGGCTTCGATTTGTCGGTATTGTTTCAGGGTGCAACAAACACAACCAAAATTATGTCGGGAAAATTTCAAAAACCATTCGATGTAAATGGTGGAATGATGGAATTTGCTGTAGCCGAGAGATGGGCTCCTGACAATATGAAAAATGCAATTCGTCCGCGCTTAACATTGAATTATTCTAATCCAAACGATTACTTGCCTTCGACCATGTGGATGCGCGATGGTTCGTACCTTCGTCTTCGAAATGTGGAATTATCCTATCGCTTTAAACAAGCATTATTGAAAAAAGTATTAGGAATAAATGGATTACGAATTTATGCGAATGGTCAGAATTTATTTACATGGGATAAATTGAAAGTAATTGACCCCGAGGGAGATTTAGCTGATAGCTGGAAATATCCTCAATTGAAGGTTTATAATATTGGTGTTAAGGTCGATTTTTAATCTTGTAAATAATATATAAAAATGAAAAATATAAAAGTGCTTATAATAGCAATTATAGCAATGATAACATTTTCGCTCAGTTCGTGTAGCGATTTTATGGAGTTCCCTCCGGTGGCAAGTTTTAATATCGATTCGGT
>CAMDNO010000043.1 GCA_945902955.1 Porphyromonas cangingivalis | reverse complement strand
TGCCCCTAACCCCTAAAGGGGAACAGAAATTAGTTTTGATTATTATAATTTATAGTTGTATTTATTAAGAGACGAAACTAACTCACACCCCTTTAGGGGCTTGGGGCGGGAATAATCAAAATTAGCTTGACGGCTATGCCCTTTAGGGGTTTGGGGCAGTATTATATCTGTTTCATTATATTATTAAATTGGCATTTCCAATTTAAAACTATAAAATATAAACTGCAAACTATAAACTACAACCTTCTCCCCTATCCCTGATAAAGATATTGTTCGATAAGCTGTGCCATAAGTGCATTGAGCTCATCGTTGGTGCCACGCCTTGGCGATATAATTACTGAGTATCCTTTTTTTCCGTAAAACACATTAATTTCGGATTCTTTCAATCCCATTTTCATTTTCAATTTTTTGCCATAACTGATATTTTCGACAGCCGCCACAACTACACCAGCTTGCTCTATGTGTGGAACAAGTTTCTCCATCAATTCATTCAACTCCTGGGGAATAAATGCTTCACGTTTGGGCATCAAACTTCTTCCACCGGGGTTAAGCAAGGCGCGAATTTGCTTCAGGGCGTCGTCGTCGGGCGTGCGTTGCAATGCCGTTTCATTTTGTTTTGCGGGTAGCGATTTGTCGTTTTCTACCTGTTTTTTTATTCTGAAGAGTTCCGAGGTATCTTCCGTATTCATAAAGGTATTCAAATCAACCACTTCGGCTTCGGGGTTGTAAAATGCCTCTGCGTCTATACTTACAAAGCAAGCACGCGCCACATCGCTTGTGCGGGCATCAATAACCTGTTCCAAACCATATTTTTTGGCAAATTGAAGTACAAATAATTTATAAAACAGCGAGTAAATGCCGGCATCGTAGCAGCGCTCTTTTAGTCGGAAAAGCAGTTTAAGTCCATCTTCGCCGGGCGAAAGAAAACAAAGCACCACACGGGCATCGGCTGTCAATCGGGTGCGCAACTCGTTTACCGACAGTTCTTTTTCGCCAATATGGTCAATGTCCACCATAAAATATTCGGTATAGCCAAAGTTCTCCGTTCGGCGATACGCAGGGTTAAACATACCACACACTATGTATGGCAATTGCCTTTTCAAAAAGCTGTATTGCTTGGGGTCGAGTTGTCGAATTATTCGCAACTGCCTTATTTTCGATTCAATAACAGCATCCGGATGTATCAACTTATGATACAAATATTCTACTTTTATTTTTTGTAAGGCATCATCCTTTGCCGTTACATTTTTTCCGACCATTATCATGTTGTCATTTACTATTTATTCATCCGTCAGTGGACGGACAAGTTTTACCATTGACTATTTAAAATTGACACATTAGCTAAATTTCTTAAACTTCTGCGCCAAATCCTGAGCGTATAAAAAAATCTGATGTCCGCGTGAGCGGGTAATACCATTTTGAGTAATCACTTCATCGAAATAATCGTTGAACGATTGAATTAATACCCTACGCCCCAGTCCTTCGAGCCAATACGAGCCATCTGGGCGAACGGAATAGTATTCGTCGGTAATTACCTGTTGTGCCACAAGCGAAACAACAACATAATCAACCCACACACGATACAACTCAATTATATCGTAAACCAACACAGGTCGGTTATAATCGTCGCGGTGCATCACGCCAATGTAAGGGTCGATGCCAGTTTTAATTAACGTACCTTCAATTTTGGCATAAAGCAGTCCGTAGCCATAGTTGAGCATGGCATTTACCACATCCAAAGCCGGATGTTGTGAGCGGCGTGCAAACTGATAAGCTTCGGGAATAAACATATTTAGTGCTTCGAAATAGATATTCGACGCCACGCCTTCCCAACCTCGCAGCGTGGCTGCAATATCCGACACAATTTCGCCTTCGATAGCCGAAATTTTTGTACGATAATCCTCTAACCTACTGATAGCTTTTTGCACTTTGCGTTCCACAATGCTATCGTCGGTACGCATCATCAGCAGCAATGCTTGTTGGTTTTCAATTTTCCGTCGGATAACATCCTTTATCCAATCCACCGCCTCGTGGCTGAATGTAAAGCTGAGTTGCCCTTTACGAATGGTCGATACCGAACCGTATTTCGGACTCCATATACGCCCAATGGGGTTGCCTGTTTTGTCCATAAATAGCACTTCTATCTCGTTTTCGATAGCAAGTATCACTGCATCGCTTGTTATTTGAGCACCTCGGCTTATCTGTATAGATTTTACTCCTTGAGCCGGAATACGTTGCTTTCCATCCTTGTGTATAATCTGAAAAGCCTCATTGTCGCGGCTCAGCGATGTGCCAAAAGTGTTTAATATAAGTTCCATAAGAATTTGATAATGAACTGTTTAAAGTTGAGTTATTTGCCTACAAATTCATAAACATGTACCGTTGATTTTCGTCATATACAATCACGTCCCTAAAGCAACGCAAAATGTACTCGTAAATGTCTTTATCCATTTTGTCTATGCGTAAATCCAACATGCTACAATCTTTGAAGTCAACGTTTTGTAGTGCTCCAATGCCAAGTTGTACCATTTCCCATGGCTTATCGGTGTGATATTTAGTAATAATACGACAAGTTACACCAGGGCACAACTGTTCCATTTCATTTTGTAAACCAGCGTTGGAATTATTAAATTCAGTTCCCTTGGTTTCTATTGCCGAATGTTTGCTGTAGTTGCTATATTTTCCTGTGCTTCCTTTCCACTTTCCCTTATTTGTTTTTTCAAAAAGTGTATCGCTAATCATTTCTACCTTCTTGGTGGCAGTATTAAACACGGTTATCGACATGGGTTTATTGGCAAGAAAAGCCCGCTTTATCAAGTATTTTTCAAATTTACCCAGCTGATATTCGTTCAATACCAATAACCAATGTTTGGCTATTCCGGCAAAATTTTCGTACTGTACTGCTTGCTTAGGCTTGATAAACAACGAAATAGCACGTTGCAATGCAGGCGAAGTGGCAAGAATTCCAGCGTTAGCTTTTATTGCAAACTGCCCAATCAAATAACCGCCTTTTTCGTAAAGTACCGCCGACATTTTGTTTTTTTGCAGTGTTTCGTAAAAGTCCATGTCGGTAGTTACGCACAATTTTTCTTGATATTGATCCATCAATGGATATAAAGATTGCTGCTGCTCTAAAAATTCCACGGCCTGATGTGGGCTCAGAATTGGCACTTTTGCAGGATATACATCATCGGTTTCATTACCAAATTCAAAAAACTCAGCATGTTGAATGGCTGGATTTTTAAGTTTATAATACTCCACACAATTGGGTAAGGGGTCGAGTATTGCATCACGAATGGCTGCATAATCGTTGTCGAAATAATTACTTTCGGCCGACTGATATACAAGCGAGAATGCAAACCGCTCGATAGAAGCATATAAGCCAGCGGCTGATGCCGTCATAAAATATTGGTCGGCTTTGGACTCAAATACACCTACAAAAAATAATGCCGAAATTATGCACGCGTACTTTTGAGCCGTGTCATTGAACTGAAATTTGTTGGTTTTTTCAATTATAAATGCCAAGTTTTTTTTGTTTTCATTACTCGCTTTTAGTGCTATCAAATAACCTACTAATAGTGGCTCTAATCCTTCAAACTTAGTCGGAGTACCCTCCAACTTGGCTTCGCGAAGCGCAAAAAGCCATTCGCGGTGCTCATTGTCCATAGCTTCATCGTTTGCGAAAAACTGATTTTTAAGGAATTTGCCCAACCCAATAAACTGTTTGTCGAACACGGTATCATCAATGCTGGCATTCTGTTTTTTTATTTCGGGATATTTACCGTGAAACACCAAATCATTTACCCACTGCTTGAGTAATGGCAAGTTTTTAGGTTCAAGCAATGGCTGAATCCCAATTTTTACAGCATCTATCTCCAACCCTTTTATCCCCCATACGTGTGCAAATATAAGCGCTCGACGAAAGGCTCTAAATAACAAATCATCTTCAGTGATTGGTATAGGTTGAGGCGAAGCAGTTTTCTTGGGCATTTCCTTCTGATCCACACAAATAAGTCCAGCCGGAATTCCATATAGCGTTTTCAGCTGAGGTATGCGGTTGGCATCAGGTATTTGTATACTTTCTACTATGCTCAACAATACCAAGCTACTTTTGCCAAACGGAATGAGTTGGCGCACTGCAATGCTATACAATTTCTTTGCCGCAGGCTTTTTGTGTGCCGATTGTATCAACACATATTTTTTTTCGATAAAACTCTCAAATTCATCTGAGTTTAAATAGATTGTTTCCATTTTTTTATTTTCTTAAATAATTAAAAATCAGCAATTTCACGTCTATTGGTTTGTTTCGTATCTATATCCACCCAACCGCTTAAATCTTTGAGCAATCGGTGCGTTGTGGGTTGGTCTATGAGGTACAACTCATTGTTGGTACGGGTTAAACTTACATAAAGCACCTCTTTTTTGGCATTTCCTATAGGACCCCAATCCAACACGTCATCAAATCCATACAGAATTACAACTTCAAACTCCATCCCTTTAGCACTAAAAGGGGTAATAAGAATAGGTTTGTGCGAGTCGAAATCGTAATCTCTAAACTCTTTATTGGCCTTGGCACAAAAACTATTTATTCCATGCGCCTTTAAACCCATTTCTAACTCTATTAATTTCGGATTGGTAAGCGCTAATATTGCCACCGTCATATCGGTAGATTGCTTAGATTGTATGATACGGGCAATTTTAGCAAAAGCATCACTATTGTTGTTGGCTTTTACCCTAAACACATCGGTGTCGTTGGTTATACACACATGGTCTTCCAATTTTTCGCCCGATTTTGAAAAAGGCTGGGCAATGCGCGCCACATTTTTACCAAAACGATAAATGGTTGTTAAGTATTTGCTGGGCAATGTTTTAAAAAATGAACTTGGATTGTTTTGATATACGCTCTGATCCAAATCGCCAACGGCAATAATTTTGTTGGACATTTTGCGGAGTACCGACATTTCCATTTCCGAAAAATCCTGACATTCGTCAATTACTATCACATCATATCTACCCAATTGATTTTGAGTAAGCAAATGTTGCAATTTCATTCGATATCCTGCTTCGTACGTTCCAGCATCATTATATCTTGGATAACCAAGCGCAATGGCTTTTCGGTAAAAAAAGATGTCCTTTGTATCTATCTGTATATTAGTACTCAATCCCATTTTTTTGAATATCGTACTCAAAAATCCGTACATCGAATGGTTGTACAACAGAAATAACACGTTGGTATATCCATTATTGAGCAAAACCTGCAAACGGAGTATGGCAATATGTGTTTTGCCCGAACCCGGAGGTCCATTTACAAACATGGGGTCATCGTACGGAAGATGCCTAACCACAGCTTTTTGGCTTTCGTCGAGGTCGGTAATAGTGGGAACTCTAACTGGCATAATGATTTATTTTATTAAGTGAAAATTTATTTTTTCTTGATTGATTCTATGTTTTTTTATTTTACTGCCGGCAAATCACCTTTTACTTTCAAAAGATTATTTTCAGTAAAACTTGTTTTTTTGTTTGTAGCGTTTGCAGCTACTTTTGGCGCATCTATATTGAATTTTTTCAATATTTTCAGAAGCAATGCCCAATCAAAACTATTTAAATACTGAAATCCACCCTTGTTATATTCTTCTACAATAACTTTTGCCAAGGCAACTTCTTTTTGTGCCAATTTAAGTAAAGCTATTCTAAATTTAATGCTGGTAGATTGCTGCAAATTTTCAGGCAATGTCGTGAGGTAATCAGTTGCCTCCTTCACACCTTTATCTTGCTCCACCATTAGTGATTTATTGTAATGTAGCGTTTTGTTTTCGGGCGAGTATTTTAGGCCTTTGTCCAAATAATCAGCTGCCTTTTTGCGCTGCCCCAAAGCATTGTAGGAACAATAAATCATATTGTGTACATCGCTGTCAGTGCTGTTAAATTTCTGCAACCATTCTTCGCCCAAAGCTGCCGCTCGGGTGTGATTTCCCAAATTGTAATACTCCCAAATTAACGAACGCATGATATTACGCTCACTGTTACGGTCATTATTGTTTTGCGCCATCCTTAAATTTTCTAACGATTCCGCCAAAGCACGTTCCTCTTCGCTCTCATTGGCAAGTACAAATGGATTGTTTAGCGTAACCTCGCCAAGCACTACATCATCTATGCGTACTACGGCTGTAAGAATTTTATCTACACTCAAACTGGCTTTTATCTCAATTTCGGTATCAATAAGCGTCAAACTCGGCAACGTAAAATCCAACACTTTCACCAACTTGCCGGCATTGCCAATACAAAATGGGATAGAAACTTTGCGTTGACTCATGCTTTGCACCCTAAACGAAGGCAAACTAACCTCGGCTGGCAAAGTAGTTCCCGCTTCAATAAGTGGATAAAAATCAGCATTTTGCATCGTTACGCCTATCGTGTCGCTGCATATTGGCTTCAACAGTTCCACCCCCAATGCGTTGCGATAAAAACTATAAATGGCAGCACCCTGCGCCACCAGCACATCGGGGCGGCGTGGCAACAGCATCTGTGCCGAAGGAAACAAATCGGAGGTTTCTTTCACAAAAAGCAGATTTTGAACACTGCCACCCACAAAAAGCACATAATCAATATCCGTTTTTGCCAAGTTCGATTTCTTCAGAATATCATCAATGACAGCTGGAACAGAATGTATTACTTTATCAACCACCTCCAATTTATATTCTTTGTCCGTAAAAATATAGCGGATTACAGCTTGCAATTGCTCATAAGTAAAAGTGCCTGACGGCAACAAATAATCATTATCGTTGATCCTAACCTGCTGATTTACTAATGATGACTGCAACTCGCCACCATCATTTGGCAATTGTTCTATTTCTTGATAACGCGAAGAGATAATACGAGATAAGTCAATTTTTAGCTTTTCGGCAATCACTGCCAATTGTGGAATTATTTGCAACTCCAACTCCAGAGTTGTGAATTCCACTTGTGACAATTGCTTGGTTAACGATGGCAATAAATACTTCTCGGCAATTATCAAATCCAAGTCGCTTCCACCTAGATCATTGTAGCGCGAAATGGCTAAATTTGAGATTTTCAACTCCAAATTATCGGGCGTATTGAGCTGTAGAACAGATAAATCGCACGTGCCACCACCAAAATCAATTACCAATACATTTTTGCTTCCTGTATGTAACATCTGTAACTTTTCCTGAGCACTCAATTGATTCAGATATCCAATAAAAGCGGCATTGGGTTCATCAATCAGCATATTGGGGGCTTGCTTGATATTGGCATAAGCAATGGCGTTGAGCACATCGTTGCGCTGATTGGCCTGAAAAGAGGCGGGAACGGTAACAATCACGTTCTCCCATTCTTTGTCTTTGCCCACAGCCTGAAATCTACAGTAATTGAGTATTTTACCTGCAATTTTGGATGCATCATCAAGGTCGGTTTTCACCGCATTTTTATACAATGGCTTCAAACTGATACCCAAATCCAACTTCCAATGATAAAAAAGATTTCTATCCTTTTCAAAATCAGGATGTCCCTTGAGCCGATACAATTTATTGCCCACAAACATTTGTCCTGCAGAGTTCACACCCAGCACCGATGCCACCATGTCCGACTTATCCGAACCGTCCATTTCCAAGGGCGAAAACTGCTCAATAGTAAGCAGTTTCAGTGGTAATTCCGACCGATGAGGGTCTTTTTCGCTTAAATCGATGCGAGCAATTACGGTATAGGTTGTGCCTAAATCGATGCCGTAATAAATGCCATTGTTGGGCAACGCTACTAGTTCTTTGTGGATAGGGAGCATTTTTAATAAAGTTACGAGTTAGTATTCTCTAAATTGACAAAAACTGAACTTGGATGTTTTAATCCCATCATTCTCTACCGATTGACGCGTAGTGGTGGAAGCCAAGCACCTAATATCTAGCTGTTTTAGCAACTGCACAATGTGATACACCAAGGTAGGCTCACCCATAACGTGAACAACATTGTCCTGATAATAAATATTTTTCAAAATACTTTTCACATTTTCGGCACATTCCACTGCCAACAATTGAATATACGCTGTATCGCCAGCAGGGTCAACCACAGGAAATTCAAGGTCGATGATATCACCAAAGTACTTGCCTGCTTGCAATTGCTTTTTAGGCCATTGTGAGGATGGATGGTTGGAGAGGTTGATGAGCATGGTGAGGGTTATTTGAGTAGTTCGTAAAAGCTGGTGGAATTTTTAATTTTGTATTTGTCGGCAATAGTAATTTTTGACATACTTGCTCTATTGATAAGTTCTTCCATTTGGCTGATACGGTTTTTTCGTACGCCTTTATCTGAATGTTGAATATATTCGTGAAAACTTGTAAGCGTGAAAATGTAAGAATTGGCAAATAGTCCAAATTTATTTTTTAGTGAATCTGCTTTGTATATTGTTTCACCTAAAATGTTTATCTCTTTGGGTTTATCGTTGATAATCACAGTATTGATAATTGATGTTTTACACTCAATAGTATAAAATTTCCCTTGCAACATAAACATCACATCTATTTCATTGTCAGGTTTCAATTCGGTTAATTCAACATCTGCGCCCAATAAATCTTTCACTGGATTTTTGTCACTTTCAGGCAAATGTTTTTTTATTACAGTTCCAATCATTAACTCCTCACTTGATAGTCCTAATTCATTTTTAATGCTAATTCCAATAAATTCTTCCAACCAATCACCCGTCAGGTATTTTACTTCAATATCGGTTAATGAGTTTTCTTTTTGAGGTGTAAATTCAATTGCAGATATAAGTTCATGAACGGATTCGAATTTATTCCAATCTTTTGCTTTAATGCCTTTTGTTCTTGCCGCACGAAGCATTAATAATGCATCATTATGAGCACTAAATGCTCCCTTGCAATACAAATCAAATAATTTTTGAGTATATGAAAACTCAATGCCACTTGGCTCTGAAACTTTATATTCAAATCCATAAGCCTTAAGATAATCGGGAATTGTAATTTTAGTTTCAAATGAAAAAAGCAATTTCTTTTTGCCTGGAAAAACCTTAATATATTCATTTCCAAAACCTGTAATATAAAGTATTTCTGCACCTTCCTCCTTAAAAAAATCGTGCGCAGCCAAGGTCATTATTTTTGTGCCACCTGTCAGATTTACAATAACACGGCTATAACTGGATAAATCTATCTCGTTGAATTTATTTACAATATCTTCAAACGAAAATTGTTCTACAATCTTAGCTTCAAGGCATTTTATTTCAGTTGCATTTTCAATCCATTTTCTACATCCTTTTCTTTCCATAGCAATAGTAGATATAAAAATATAATCATCTACCTCGCTTTTTAATTCTTTTATTAACTGTACATTAGGTATTGTTTGGTCACTCACTAAACTAATCAATAATGTTTTCATGTTTTCTATTTTGCATTTATATTAAACAATTCTTTTTCTAACTTAAAAAACAACAAATCTTCGGTGGGGAATTTGAATGGATTATTTTGCATACTATAGGTCATAATCCCGTGGTCGGCACATTTTTCCAAAGCTTTATCGCTCATGGTAATATCAGTTACAAACAATGCCTTGCTGCCCAAACCGCCATATACTTTCACGGCTGAAGCAAATTTATCAATATCCGTTTCGTTGAATATCTTTGTTTTACACTCCACAAACAAGAGTTTTGTGCCCGTATTTATAATCATGTCAATTTCGTTTTTTGGGCTGCCCATGGTGGTCGGAAACTTGCAATTCATCCGAATTTCTTTCGCGTATTTCCACCGCGAAAGCACATCTGCAATCTCGTACTCGAACCATCCCGAATTATAAACCAATGTGCTTAAATTGGGGCATTCCAAACTTTTTTCCTTTTTTCTGCCAACTCTATTAAGCAGGCTAAAACGCATCTTTTTATCACGCTCTATCCATTCGAACTTCGAACCGCATTCCGAAGTCTGGCTTTCCGTTTTGGGCTGCAAAAACAATTTCTGTGAAATGAATTGAAAATCGTACGAATTAAACTCGTATAGTTTTCGTATTTCTTCACAGCATTTTTTATCTTCAATCGAATAATCGGTAAATTTTTTATAGTCAGTCAATGCATTCCCGTACAACTTAAATTGCATTTCCATATTAAAATCTACTTCGTGCTTTGTACGGCTCGCTACATCCCAAACCAAATTATTTTGGTCGATATAGAAAATAGATACATTTTCAATCGCCTTAAAATACTCGTAAAACAATATCGACCAAGGCTTTGTGCCTCCACCAATATTTATCGAAACGGTATCGTCTGGCTTTAATGTAGCTACAAGTTTGGCGATGCTTTTTTCTATCTCGTTTAAATCCACCGGATGAAACTTATACAACTCGCTATCAACATTTGTTTCGGAATAAATGCGGTTTGCTTCGTCGGCAGTCTGCTCCGAATAAATTAGCAAAACCCTATCGGGATTTGCATCCACTATTCCCAAATATACCGGGGCGGCTTGCCCACCTACTAATGCTATATGAATTTTTGCCATACTAATTCCTTTCTATTTCTTATTATTTTTTCTTTTTGATAATCAAAGATTTACCCAATGCCGTTAATCTGTATTTTTGAATTTTACTGTTTGGTTTGTCGGGAATAGTCATCTCTATCAAACCCAAGGTCATAGCTCGTCGCAGATAATTGGCTCTAAAATACTTTCGGTCGCTCAACTCCAGCTTCAATTGCAGTTCTGCACTTCCCATTTCGCCTTCAAGCAGCCCTACCAATCTCCTTACCTCCGCTGTAATATCTCCTTCAACTTGGGGGGTAACTTGGGGGGTAACTTGGGGGGTAACTTGGGGGGTATCCAAGCTGATTTCTATACTTTTGGGCACAAAAATCAACCTTAATTCAGTTCCTTTTTCCGTTAATTTGTATTTTTGATCGGGATGATTGGGTATTTCCGGATAAGTTTGCTCAATGTATTTCAATTTTAATGCTGGAGCTAAATAGCTGTCTACAAAGTACTCTCGATGATTGAGCTGCAAAATTTCCATCAATTCACTTCTTTTTAACTCACCATCCAATAATAAAATCACTTTTTTCACTTCTATACTTACATCTAAATCTACTTGGGGGGTAGGTTGTCCAGTAGGTTGTCCAGTAAGTTGTCCGGTAGGTTGTCCGGTAGGTTGTCCGGTAGGTTGTCCGGTATAATTTTTTCGATACACAATAGTGCGAAATTCATCATTCTCCACAAACTTAGGTTCGGGCAATCCTGCCGCTTGTGCCAACCGGAAAATATCCATGGTCCCTGTGCCTAACCCCTCAATGTAACCAGCTAAATACATTGGGTCGGCTATCAACGGATTGGCCGGCATTGACCTGTGAAGCTGCCTCAATTTTTCGGTAGTCCAGCCCATGGGCAAAGTGCCGGGATTCCAAATTTCCAATCTATCTCTGAACAACATCACCTGTACGCTGCCATTACTCGTATAATCTCTGTGCGCTATAGCATTTACTATAGCTTCTGAAACTATCTCTTTCGGAATTTCATAACTGCCCGGAATAGATGTACTTTCGGCACGTGTGCCAACTGCGTAGTCCAACTTCGACAACACAAACTCAATGGTTTGATCGACTAACTCAAACAAATTCCCCTTGAAAACTTTGTACGACGGTATGGGTTTTTCTACAATATTGCCATAAAAAGAAGCACATCGAACTGATGAATTGATAAAAAACCGTTGTGGCTGCTTGCCAAAAAGCAACAAGGAGGCATTGGATAATTGCCCCTCATTACTCAAATTCAAATGGGTAAGCACCTCATCTACAGTGGCAGTTTCGGCCAATGGAAAACCACGTTTAGATTTTGCCAATCTAACAAACAATTTTAATTTCTCAGCGTCAATATCCTCCAAAGAGGCATTGCGATGCACTGTAGCATCAAAAGGTACTGACCGAATAACCTCCTTATCCAGCAAATAACTTATCAAGGAAGTATAAACGCCTAACTTCAACTCTTCAGTACTACAAAATAATTTGCGCACCAAAGTAGATTCCACTTTGGCTACAAATGCCATTTCTTTTTCGTGTCGTTCGGAGGGCAAATGATTGCTTACAAAAACAAAACGCGTTTTATGGTGCAAACTTGCATGATCAAATTCCCGCTCGGTAGGCGAAACACCATCCGGATCCTCAAAGCCATATTTAACTCCACAGATACCAATATAAATGGCACTCTGCTCTACCTCTCTTAGATACACACTGCTGACATTCAAATCGGTAGCGGGTAGTCTCTCGAACAAAAATGGTTCAAAATAACGACCCAGCAAAGTGTCCGATAACAAATACTCGTACAACTCTGCCCGCTCATAAGCAAACTCCGATTGTACACTACTGATAAATACTTTTATTTTGGTCATTGGGGATATTCCAATTTGATTATTTTACTCAAAATCACATTGATTACATTTTTTCCTATAAGTTTTTGATTCATCAGAACATTATGAATTTTTGCCATTTTATAATTTAATTAGAATTTTATCTAACACCCTATCCAACATACAAACATAATAAAACGGCATATTTATCAACCGAAACTCTTTGTCTGTTTACGTACGAATTTCCGACCCTATATAATGCATACATTTACAACAAAACTTTACATACAAAAGTAAAATCTATAATTGCTGATTTGAATTTATACCTTTTACTTTAGCGCCTTAAGGAAATTTTATTATTCCCATATTTATGATTTTATATTTTTTTCTATTACTTGTTGTATCTTGTTTGTGTGTTGGTAAAAAAAAGCCCTCTCGTACTATTTTTCAAGTGCGAATGGGCTTTATTATATTGAGTTGAAAACGCCATAAAATTTGTAGCAGATTAAATTTTTAGTTAACAAGATAAAGAAAGGTTTATTTCAGAAAGGTTCGTGGTGACTTCACGTCATTTAATCAACTGATTTTAAACACAATAAACAAAAACCACTTTATTTAAACCATTGTGCCACAAATGTAATAATTTTATTTACATTTATCAAAATGATTTATGTATTAATTTTAATTATTAATGCAGTCATATTTAGTTATTCAAAAATTTCTGCTTTCGTAATTTTTTCAAATATACATTGGGAGCATTTGTTTCCAGTATTTTGCTTTATGTGCTAAACCATCCCATTCGTAATACTTGTGATTTACAGCCTTTTTCCTCAAACTATCGCTTAGCATTCGGTTGTTTTCAACAAAAGGGTCTTCTTTTCCACACACTATTGTTATGTCCAAATTGCGCAAATCGTTCAACTGTTTACTTTCGGGCATATTTGGAATAAACTGACTGGGCGAATGGTAATAAACGTAATCGGAATAATAACCTTCGAGCAAATTGCTGAACATTCCAACATTAATTGTTAAATCGTACCTGCCACTTAACCCAATAACTTTTGAAAACAAATGTGGATGCCTGAAAGCAATATTTACGGCATGAAAAGCACCCATACTACATCCTACCGACATTAAACAGGTATGCTTGTTTTTGGATTCGGAAAATGGAATTACTTCATTCAACACATATTCTTCAAATTCCGAATGACGATGTATTCGCCCGTGAGGATGTGCCCAGAAACAATAAAAACTCTCTTGGTCGACACTATCGAGTGTGTAGATTTGAATCCAACCCATGTCAATTTGGTGGCGCAAAGACTCAATAACACCCCAGTTTTCGTAGTCGAAAAATCTACCGGTTCGTGTTGGAAACATTAACACTCTTGCACCGGCATGTCCGAAAACCAGCAATTCCATTTTACGTCTCAAATTCGGACTAAACCATTGATGATACTCTCTATGCATTTTTAAATATCAATATCCGGTGAGTGTGAAGTGTTTAGATTATTTTTTTTTGATAAAAACTCATTCGAGACAACATTTTTCCAAATCGCATATCCTTTTTTACTTAAATGCAAACCATCAGCTTCGAAATAGTTGAGATTCATTACTGCATTCGGATTCATGTATTTATTAATATCAATAAAGCTACAGTTAGGGTGATTTTTTTCAATTTCATCTCGAATTATGGAATTGGTATATTCAATTGAATTGTGTAGATATTGCCTTGCAAACGAATGTTTTACACCAATATAGGCAACAGGAATACTTCCAATTGTTTTTTCGATCTGACACATCATATAATTGAAGTTAATCAAAACCTCTTCGGGATGCCTACCATCACCCAAATCGTTATCGCCGGCATAAATCACCATACAGTCGGGTTGAAGTGGTACAATCAACCGATCAAAAAACCAATTGCATGCACTAAATGTGGAGCCTCCAAAAGCACAATTAATAATTTCAAAATCGGGAAAGTCGGTTTCTAGCGTTTCCCAAAGCCGAATGGATGAACTTCCATAAAAAACTACACGTAAACGTTCGCCTTTTTCTTTAATCTTTCTTTCTTCTATCTGTTTTACTTCTTCGTTGTACCAATACATTGTCTTAATATTTTATACAAAGATGCCATTATTTTTTTTAAAGTAGATTAAA
Source organism: Porphyromonas cangingivalis (assembly GCA_945902955.1). Lineage (GTDB taxonomy): Bacteria > Bacteroidota > Bacteroidia > Bacteroidales > Paludibacteraceae > Paludibacter. The sequence continues at coordinate 10,920 of CAMDNO010000043.1, read as the reverse complement.
TAGTTATGAATTTTTTTCATTAAATGAACTAAAGCTGTAATTTTATTTCTACACAGCATATAAAAAACTTCAAAAGTGAAAATCTTAGCTATGTCAATTATTTGAGTATATCAAAAAACTTCGTATTTTTGCATCACTAAAACAATTGGATGTTAAATTTAATTTCGGATTTGGTAAAGTAAATAATCACAGGTGCTTATGCAAAGTGATTATCCCCTCATTTTTCCTCAGGCATATTCTTGTCTGAGATTTTCATCATATTTTTTAATAATAAAACAATAAAGTTGAAGCAATGCGCATTTATGCAAAGCATCGACTTAAAAAAAACATTACCATCATGAGTAACGAAAATAAAAACATACACGAATTTGACTTTAGTTTAATCTGCGAATATTTTTCGAATATCGAAAGGCAAGGCCCCGGAAGTCCCGAATCGACACTTAAAGCCCTGAGTTTTATCGAGAATCTGAACGAAAAATCGCTCATTGCCGATTTGGGTTGTGGTACGGGCGGACAAACCATGGTTTTGGCACAACACAGTGTCGGAACAATTACAGGCATAGATTTATTTGCCGACTTTATTGAAATTTTTAACCGAAATGCATCTGCTTTAGCACTCGAAAACAGGGTGAAAGGCGTAGTGGGTTCGATGGAGAATTTGCCTTTCGAACACGAATCGCTTGACCTGATATGGTCCGAAGGAGCAATTTACAATGTCGGTTTTGAACGAGGCATAAACGAATGGAAAAGTTTTCTCAAAAAAGGAGGGTATTTGGCTGCAACCGAAGCATCGTGGTTTACCGATGAACGACCTGCCGAAATCAATGATTTTTGGGTAAATGCTTATCCCGAAATTGATACCATTCCGGCAAAAGTAGCGCAACTTCAAAAAGCGGGATATGTACCCGTAGCAACATTTTGTTTGCCCGAAACGTGTTGGACAACTAATTTCTATGAACCGCAAATAGCAGCTCAGGATATGTTTTTGAAAAAACACGCAGGTAATCAAACTGCTATTGAACTGGTTGCCAACGAACGCCATGAAGCCGAGCTTTATAAAAAATACAAAGACTATTATGGCTATGTGTTTTATATCGGCAAAAAGCTGTAAATAGAAAAAGGATTGCTCCCTAAAAACAGGGGCAATCCTTTATTTCAAAAAGCAAACTATCGTATTTCGATATAGATTCTTATTCTTCTTTTTTACCTTCAGCTAATATTTCCAAAGCAGGTACAACTACCTTAACGCCAATCACTTTTTGACTTGTTGTATCGCGAATAAACAGTACCCGCCCCTCGTATTCGAAAATTTTAAATTCATCGCCTTTTACAAATATCAGATTGGCTGTTCCTACATTGGCTTCCACTTTTAATATGCTATCGTTGCGGACTTCTAACTCTACATCGTCCATAGTGGTGTTTTCGTGAACAAAGGAATATCGTCCTTTGTAATCGTTTAAGTTTCTTTTTATTGTTTCATCTGCTTTTAATACAGCAACGAAAGAAATCATCAAAATTAAGAGTAGAGAGACTTTCATATTCATAAATATTTATTTATTGATATGCAAAATTCAACAATAATTATTTCAATAGTGTTAACTTTGTGTTTCGAAATTGTTTAAAATTAGCTTGCGAGGCATTTTTATTTTTATTTTACCGGAATTTCCGGATTTAATTTCGCTACGATTTCAAATGCCGTTTATGAAACAAATAGGCACCAATGGAAAAATAAAGAATTGTGAGAACAACGATAGCAATAAGTTCAGGCAAAACATGACCAAAAGGCATATCCATGATAAATATTTTGTTCAGTGCCGAAATAGCAGGTGTGGGACTCAGTAAAGCCTGAAGATTAACAGGATAACCGGCAATGTAAAACCAGGCATCGCTTTTGATTGGAAATGCCGCTCCGGTAAAAAACATAAACAGGAACATAGGAAAATTACCAACCACCAATACTTCGTTGGCCGATTTGGTAACTGCCGCCACTATCAGACTAAAAGCGATTAGCGACAAGCAGCATAAACCTGCTATAACCAACATTGCAAGTAACGAACCCTGATATTCGAACCCAAGCAAAACAGCAGTAAGCAAAGTAAGAAGCATACCGGCAATGCCTAACAGAAACTGTACGGCTCCTACTCCACCCAGAAAGTCGAATACAGTAATTTTTGATAGTTTCAGGCGCATAATGGTTTTGTTTTCGACTTCGGACACAAAGGCAATACTGGCCGTAAACAGCAGCATAATAAGCGACACGATAAGAATACCCGGCACCAACATATCGAACTGATTGATAGTTCCCGAACTTCCCAACGGCGTTTCGGTTACTTCGATAAGGCGTTTGGTTTGGGTAATACCGCGGGCGTACTCGTTTAAAGCCTCATTTGCCCAAACTGCACTCAGTAAATAATTGGCGCTCGTAAGATCACCAACAAATTCCAGCTTTGGCGCTCCAACAATGCTATCGTGGCGCAATGCTTCTGAAAAACCGGAAGGTATAACCACCAATGCATCTGCATCTTTGTTTTTAAGTAAGGCAACAGCAGTATCGCGGTTGGTCATTTGGCTAAGCGTAAAGCTCAGATTCTCGGAGAGTGTATTTGTTTGTTTGAAAAAAGAAAACAGTTCTCGTCCTTTGTTTTGAGCTTGCCCATTGGCATTGATACCGGCATCGTTATTCACAACAATTACTTTGTATTGCGGCGTTGATGATTCGTTGATAAGGTAATACACAAAAATAAAAAATGGCCCCATGGACAGCGATAATAACACCACCCAGAAACTGCGAAGCTGTTCTTTCAAGCTTTTTTTTATAATTCCAACTATTCTCATGGTCGTAATTCCTTTCCTGTAAGATAAATAAACACGTCTTCGAGGGTGTTTTCGCGCAACTTAATTTCGTTTATTTTTACATCGAACACTTTTGCCTGTTCCCTGATAAGCACCAATTGTGTTGTGAGATCGATATGATTCATTAAAATGCAATCAGCGCCTCGTTTTACATTTACAAAAAATTTGCTCAGAGCAATAACAAAATTATCCAGTTGCTCGTCGGTGCTGTGCTCTACCCGTAGTTCAATTCTGTCGCCTTCGCCAATCGACTTTTTAAGATTCTGAGGTGTATCAAGCTGCAACAATTTACCATTATCAATAATGGCTATTCGATTGGCAAGACGGTCGGCTTCGTCCATATTGTGCGTACAAAGAATAACTGTTTTTTCGTAACCAATACTTTTGATAAATTCACGTACCAAAATACGGCTTTGAGGGTCGAGACCAGCTTCAGGTTCGTCGAGAATCAGAATTTCGGGGTTATGAATCAGTGCCAGACATATATTGAGCCGCCGTTTCATACCGCCGGACAGTTTTGCCGCTTGCACGTTGGCTTTTTCGGTGAGTCCAAGTTTGTTGAGCAATGCTGCAGCCCGCTCTTTGGCCTGTGCCGAAGGGATATTATACATTTCGCCCATAAAAACCAGCTGCTCCAGGCAACTCAGTTTGGGATAAAATATGTTTTCCTGCGGACAATAGCCAATTAGCGATTTGGTATCGGTACTACTGAAGCCCTCAAACTGAATACGACCTTCATCAGCAGGAAGCAAACCGCACAACATACTGATAAAGGTTGTTTTACCGGCTCCGTTTGGCCCCAGCAATCCAAAGATTTCGTTTTTGTTAATTTCAAAACTGAGTTGGTCAACTGCTTTGAAATCACTATACGATTTAGTTAGACGATTGATTTTAATCATAAAAAAACATTTTTGAAAAGCAAATATAAATAATTGATTTTACTAAAAAAGCTTTTTTATTTCATTATTTTGGTAACTTACCAAAAACACTTTTTAAGTTACGATGAAATTTATGCATACCCGTAGGATTTGTAAACATAAAAATGCAATGATGATGAATCAGATTCACCTTGTTTTGATGTGCCAGTTCAATAGCAGCTGTTGTTTCCGATTTTTGTTGAATCCAGATGTTGTTAATTCCCTTACTAATAGCCTCGCTTACAACAGCTTCTGTTTCTGTTGCCGGCGTCAAAACTAACAAGTGTTTTACCTCCTTCGGCAAATCCGAAATAGAGCTGACTTTTTTCTCCTTTAACTCGCTTTTTTCGAAGTTTGGATTCACAAACCACAGGTTGTAATTTTGAGCGGCCAAATGTTTGGCTACCTCAGCACTAAAACTTTTCTCCTTTCGCGAAGCTCCTGCTATGGCAATGGTACTCCCGGACACAAAGCCATTAATTTGTTGTTGTGTAATAAGTTGCATAAGATTAAATTATTTATTAATTGACAAAAATATTTTCTGACTCAATAATTTTTCTTTACTAATATAGCGGTCAAAAATGAAAATGCATGCAATAACTAAAACCAGCGCAATCATGCCAGCCAAACCCGTAGAGCCAACCAATAAATCATCACCTCCGGTTACAGGAATTATAGATATGGTTACTGTGGCATTCATGGTTCCGTGTATAATGGCGGCTGCAATTACCGACTTTGCTTTCAGTGTAAAATACATAAATATTGGCGTGAGTAAAATACACAAAATCACCATCATAACAACACCTACGTAGGGATGATTTGGATAATTATGACCCATCAAAATAAGTGGTGCATGCCATATTCCCCAAATAAAGCCAATTAAAACTGAGGCTTTTGTAAAACTCATTTTCCGAAACTGATAAAGTAAAAATCCCCGCCAACCTAATTCTTCGCCAAAGGCAAAAAAGCCGTTTATGGTAATTCCGGCAAACAATCCTCCAATGAGTATTAACCAAATCGGGCTAATGGGTAAAGTCGCCATTTGGGCTTTCATTTGCTCAACCTGCTCGGGCGACGACATAGCAGCAAATCGTTCGGCGAGTCCTGTCATTTCGGGATTGTAGCTTACTCCCGGAAATAACAGACTGATGCCCAAAGTTCCGAACGCAACTACCGGCATTATAAACCAAGCCGCAAAAAACCACTTGTTTATTTTGAAGGAAATTTGTAAATCGTTCCGAAGCTTTTCTTTGAAAATCAGCTTTTTAACAATAATAACCGATAAAGTAGGCACTAACATGTAAATGGCACCCATTATGGTATAACTTATATTACCAACAGTTTCGCCCATAATTAATTTGTACACTCCGGCAATTGAAAAACTGATGACAAATGTAAAAATCAGAAATAATGTGGTTTGATTGAATCGTTTCATTGTTTGCTATTTTTTATATTTTCTCTACAAAATTACTAATTGTATATGGAATAAAAGTATTTAAATTCTATGAATGTCTGAAAATCAAGGATGAAACAGCTTTTTTACGAAACAACTTTTATTGTCTTCCATTTTCCACTCTTGAAACGCATTACTAAAATCATAGTAAAAATAAGAAAAAACACAACCAGCATGAACCAACTAAACGGAACTGACATCTTAAAAACATTCAAACATAGATATAAGACAGGCACAAATGCCCAATGTGCTGCAACAGAAACTATCATGGTAAAATGTGTATCGCCAGCTCCCCGCAAAGCCCCAATAATAGCTGCTATAACAGCTTCGGCAAGGACATAGAGCGAGGCAATACGAATCATACTTACAGCCGTTGGTATTGCATTATTGAAAATATCGCTGGGTACATCCGGCTGAAAAACCAGTACCAATGTTTTGGGTATAAACATAAATAGTATCAGTATGACAACCGAATAAAAAATGCCCGTTTTTATACCCGAAAGTGCGGCTCGATGCGCTACCTGCGGTCGTCCGGCTCCCATGTAACGACCCACCAAACTCGTAACACTTGTTTCGATGCCTATAAGTGGAATAAACGAAACCAAATCCCAATTAAACATTATGGTAGTAGCTGTGGAAGCGGAATCACCCTGCGCCTGAAAAAGTGCAACCATAAAGAAAAAAGCAATGAAGTTTAGAAATATCTCCAAGCCGGCAGGCGAACCGAAATATAACAGTTTCTTCATTATTTCGGCTGAAAACCGAAACGATTTGCTAACAGAGAATTCAATATTATTTTTATGCCCTAAATAAGCTGTAAACAGCATTATTGTTGCTACAACCGATCCCACAACCGTTGCCAAAGCAGCCCCTGTAATTCCCATTGGTTGTATTCCTAATTTTCCAAAAATCAGGATGTAATCCAGCACTACATTGGTAATCATAGCTGTCACAGTGGCTTGCATCACTATTTTTGTACGTCCAATGCCAACAAAATAGCAACTTAAAGTATGACGAAGCAATGTAAATACAACACCCCATGCTAATATTGAAATGTATTCGATTTGATAAGCAATTTGCGATTCTGGCGTATTCAACCACCCAAAAAGCAGTGAAAGATAAGGCTTTAATAAAACAATCAGAGGCCAGGCAATCAACACTATCAAGATACCCTGAAAAGTAGTACGCGACGAATTATGTTTTTCACCCGCTCCCATATATTGTGCCGTAAGTGCAGTTGTATAACCAATGAGTCCGATAAAAAAGAATGTCAGCATTTGCAAAGCGACTCCTCCTGCCAGCGAGGCATTCATTTGTTCCGAACCAACTTTTGCCAAAAAAAGCCGGTCGGTAAAGGTCATTACACCATCGCAAGCGGTTGAAATAATCATAGGTAAAGCCAACGCCAGCAATTCTTTTTGACCTCCGGGCTTATGGTAACCTGAATATGTTTTTTTGATAAATTTTAGTGGCATAATAATAATATTTCTTTATAATTTAAAGCAAATATCCATTGATTCAAGTAGTTATTAAAAAGAGAATGAATCAAAAGCTATTTATCTATAACCAGTTTTGTTGCTGCAAAAATACGATTATTTCAAAATTAAACAGTAATAAAAAATGATAAACAACGGCAAATAAGGGTTGAAAAGCATAAATACGGAGTTGAGTTTTTTATTTCCTAATTTTAGCTGTTGAATAATCTCAAATAACTTTCAGATATAATTAAAATAAAAGAGTTATATTTGCACATCAAATTAAAAAAATATCACTCACAAAACATGTCTACTGCTGTTTTCATAGAAAATATTGAAAAACTAAACTTCTCCTTTTTGACTAAGTCAGAAGATGGAGGAGTTGTTTTGACAGCCAACTATGATAAATACGACAAAACCTTAGCTTCTCCAGATATACTATTTGCATTAGAAACAGCAAAATTAAAATTTGATGCAGATGCTGTGTATTTTCGCTATTTTGCAGATGGAAGAGGAGCCGTTCCGCAGATTTATATTTACGACAATACTAACAACCATCTAACAGAAAAGCGGAGAGATATTCACGTTAAAGTTTGGAGTGGTTGCCAAGTACCGATGTATATCATTATTGACAAATCGGAAGTATCTGTCTTTGATGCAAGAGAAAAAGCCAAGGAAGATAAAGATAACAAGGCATTTGAAACAATTAAGCTGAGCAGAGAAGTAATTAAAAACTTCTCAGCTCAAAGTTTTGATGACGGATTGTTTTGGGAAGAAAAGAATAATGAGAAACGTTTTAAATTTGAAAAATCTGCTTATCGTGATTTGATAAGTGGGTTGAAAAAAGTATATAATAGTTTTCAGAAAGAATCTGGACTTGACAGTCATGTTTCTTTAAAATTATTAGTTCAGTGCTTATTGATTAAGTATTTGGAAGAACGCGACCAGGAGAACAAAACCGGATATTTTGCAAGTACCTATTTTGTGAACAATTACAAATGTGCAAATTTTTGTGCTGTAATTAGATCTGGTAAGTTACTTGATTTATTAGATCAACTATCTGAAGATTTTAATGGAAAAATATTTAAGTGGGATAAGGAAAACGAACTTGATGCCAGAGGATCAATTACCAAAACTGAAGTAACAAAATTAGCTGATTATCTTGATGGTGATAAACTGGATAATCAATTTGTATTATGGAGACTGTATTCATTTTCTCATCTACCCGTTGAATTGATTAGTTCGGTATATGAAGAACTTCTGACAAACAGTAAGGACATTGTTTATACTCCTGAAATGATTGTGGGTACTTTAGTGGATGAATGTATGCCACTTAAAAGCCCAAAGAAGGATTTTAAGCTGATTGACGTGAGTTGCGGATCGGGAATATTTCTTGTAAAAGCCTACAAACGTATTATTCAATGGTGGAGATATGAAAGATGGCTGGAAACTGGAATACTGGAGAAGCCTTCACTCGAAACACTCAATAAACTACTACTAAATAGCATCTATGGAATAGATATTCAGGATGATGCCATTCGATTGTCAGTATTCAGTTTGGCATTAGCATTATTGGATGAGGTTGATTTAAAGCCTCCGGTATGGCAAGAGTTGAAATTTCCAGACTTAGGAAAGAAGAATATTGTTTCAAAAGACTTCTTTAATTTCATATACCAAAAGCCAATTGCTGATTTCGATTTAGTTATTGGGAATCCTCCATTCAATCCTCCTCCTGTTGAAAATGAAAAGCCTATTTCAAATGGAGCTTATTTCAAAAAACTTAAGGTTGATTTTCAGTATGAAAGTGATATAAAAATTCCTGACGAAAACCCTGCTTTACACTTTTTGGTACAAGCTATGAAGCTTTTAAAGCCTAATGCTATGCTTTGTCTTATACAACCTTCAGGTCCACTTTTTTATCAAAAGGATGTAGAGTTTAAACAGGCATTGTTTTCGAAATATAACTTACTGCAAGTTATTGATTTTACCAAATTATCTGATGTGTTATGGGGTTCGAAAAATGTAGCTACTGCTGCTGTTTTCATTCAAAATTCCGAACCAGATAATGAAGATGTTTTGCATGTAGTAGCAAATCGTACGTTCTCCAGTGTAAATCGGCTGTTTCTTGAATTTGATCATTATGATTTTCATGCGATTAATAAAGAGGCAATTATTAGTAGCCAATTTGTTTGGAAAGCAAATTTAATGGGTGGAGGACGGATTAATGATTTAGTAAAAAGATTAGCAAATAATAGAACAATTGGTGAATTTATTGAAAAGAAAGTCAAATTTGGCTGGGCTGCAGGAGAAGGTTTTATAGCAAGTGAAAAAGGAAAACCTTGTAATTATATTACAAACAAACAATTTTTACCAACAAATGCTTTTAAAGAAAATATTATTGATTGGGAGGAAATCGATACTTGTAATGTTACAAAATTTCATAGACCAACTAATATAAAAATTTACACACCTCCACACATTCTTCTTAAAGCTAATATTGGAAAGAAAAAATTAATTTCTTTCTTTTCTGAAGAATATTTAGTGTTTAAAGATAAGATAATTGGTATTCACGCCCCATACGAAGAAAAAAATGAGCTAAAAAGGCTATATTCATTTTTGGATGAATACTCTGATGTTTTAAGATTTTATATTGCTTGCTATAGTGGACAATTGTCAATTAATAGAGCTACGGCAATTATTAAAGATGATTTGATGAATTTACCGTATCCTGAAGAATTTAAGAATTTACAATTGTCGGCTTCAGAGAAAATCATAGTTGATGAGGTTTTATCTTCATTCTTTGATAATTCCATAAATGAGAATTCCAAGACGAATGATAGCGTTAAACAGCTTAAAATATTCTCAAATATCTTTTGCCAAACCTTAAATAGCGTTTATCAAGTGGATAATAAAGCATTCCGGTTATTCAAAATATTGGATGCTGGAAAGTATTATGCTGTCCATTTCGAATATACAAGTGAAGATTATAATCCACAAACAGAAGATATTGCTCAGCTCGAACAATATATAGAAGAAATTATTCCTACCAAAAAGAGTGAGAATAAAAGTTACCATACCCAACGGATTTTGAAAGCCTATGGAAAGGATTGCATTATACTTGCCAAGCCAAAACAACTGCGCTATTGGCTGCCTTCCATTGCTTTGAGAGATGCCGATGAAGCATTTGCCGACTACATTAAAGCCCGACTTTATTAATGCTTAGAGACAATATACAAACATATAATGCTCCTAAATCGGATGACCTTAGTGTAGAACCAAAACACGAGGTTACTGTTTTGTTGCAGTTTATTGATTGTACTATTGCAGGATTTTGTCCATTTTATCAGGCTATAAAAGATTCTGAAAAGGAAAATAGAATTAGTGATTTTCTAGTTCATTATTTCAACACCTGTTTGAGAGAACAGCCATATTCAGGCTTTTCTCCATTTTGTTTTGGTAAAAACCCTACTCAGCCGAATTCAGACAAAGAAACTGATATCGGAGTTTCAATTTTATCTTTAAGTATAAAGCCCGTTACTATTATTGAGTTTGAAGCCAAACGTTTTTCTGAAACATCCAATAATAAAGAATATGTTTGCGGTATTAGGGGAGGCATTGAGCGGTTTAAAAGAGGGGAACACGCATCTCATTTATCTGTTTGTGGCATGTTTGGATATGTACAAAGCAGAACATCTTCTGACTGGATTTTTAGAGTTAATAATTGGATTGAAGAGTTATCGAAAACAAATACCGATGCTGACATAGATTGGACTAGCCCAAATGAGAAACTTAGTTCTATAAACTCATTTCCTCTAATCGAGAAATTAAAATCAATAAATAAACGAGAAACTGAACTTAATCAAATAATTTTGTATCATTACTTTATTAACCTGTGTTAGTTTCTTTTACTATTCAACCATTTTATTATGTCTGTTATTTATCACTCCATCAAAGCTTTTCTGTATCCCAATCCCATGAAAAATGCCAAAGGCAAGTATTTGGCACGTACATCCAAAAACACAACCTACAACATTCGGGAAATATGTGAATCTATAGCCGGTAAAACCGGCACGGTTGCAAAGGCTGATGCATTGGAATACCATGCAAAACTTATTTTTGATGAAATAGTAGAGCAAGTTATGGATGGAAATAAAGTTGATTGTGGATATTTTACAGCGCAGGCAAATATAAAGGGTTCGTTTAGCTCCAAAAGAGATAGCTT